>DCDD01000207.1 GCA_002316235.1 Bacteroidales bacterium UBA1064 | reverse complement strand
AGACCGCTGGTGCTAGACCAACAGCCTCCTTTGAATTAGCTAAAGATGTCCGCTACTTTTTTTCGGATTTTTTCTTTTTAGTGAGCGCCAGCATGAAAATGCCAAAAATTAGCATTCCAATGCCCGACCATAGGTTGATATTTACCAGAAAGGATTTTTGGTACATCTGGGGATCAGAATTCGTGAATATTCCATACACGGTAAGAATTATTCCAAAAATGGTGAACATCAGCCCAATAGGAAGTTTTATATCTAGTCCCATGACACTTATTCTTTAAATGATTACCAGAACAAAATAGTAAGAATAGTTGCAATCAGCAAAACTACAACGGCAAGAGTTGACGAGCGTTTGTACCATACCACGTGATCCTCCTTCATTCTTGGAGTGAGGGAGTAAACTAGTCCTACCAGCTCATCGTTCGATTTGGTTCTTCTGGTTAGAAGCGAAATTACAACGGTAACCAGAGCGCTAGTGGTAAAGGCAAAAATAGCAGTCCAGAAATTCTGAGCCATTTCTACCGGATAGACGTGTAATGTAGCTATCCAGCCACCTTTAACCAGGGTTGTTGCACCGGCAGGCACGGTTAATCCATGATGCAGCAGGGCTATCAGAAAACCTGCAAGCAACCCCGTGAAGGCAGCATGGCCAGTTGACCTCTTCCAGAACATACCCAAGAAGATAACCGCAAAGAGCGGAGCGTTAATCATGGAGAAGATGGTTTGAAGAAAATCCATGATGTTTCCAAACATGCTGGCCAGGTAGGCTGCTGCTATGCTTACCAGTACCCCAAAAATGGTGGCTAAACGACCAACTTTAAGGTAGTGCTTGTCGTCAGCTTCCTTGTTAGCGGTGGCTGGACGGATATAGCTTTGGTAAATATCGTATGTCCAAACCGTGTTGAAGGCGGAAATATTTCCTGCCATTCCCGACATAAATGAAGCCAGCAGCGCTGTAATTCCAAGTCCTAATGCCCCGGAGGGTAGGTAGTATTTCAACAGCGAGATAATGGTGTAATCGTAAATTGGCTGACCTGCCTCGTTTGTAGGAATGGTAAACTGAGCAGCAGGGTTATTCATAAGCGCCAGCGCAACCATGCCGGGAACGATAATCAGGAATGGTATAAACATTTTAGGGATGGCACCTATAAGGGGAGTATTTCTTGCTGCCCTGGGCGATTCGGCAGCCATGGCCCGTTGAACAATTAGGAAGTTGGTGCACCAGTACCCAAACGAAAGCACAAAACCCAACCCTAGCAGTATTCCATACCACTCGACCCCAAGGGGGTTTCCCCCGGCTGTCCCCGAGTGCCTCCACATGGTGGTGTAGGCATCAGGCTCATAGCCATGACTCGCTGCTACAGGTGCCAGCTGGGATTGCAAACCCTCCCAACCTCCTACCTGGTGCAAGCTTAAAAATACTAGCGGTAGCAGACCAATCACAATGATAAAAAACTGCAGCACCTCGTTGTAGATGGCTGACGACAAACCTCCCAGATAGGTGTAGCCCAGCACAATGGCTGCCGACAAAAGCAGGCTTACATGGAAATTCCACCCCAACACTTTTTCGGTTAAAATTGCCAGCGCATACATGGATATCCCCGAGGATAGCACGGTCATAAGGGCAAACAGTATGGCATTCAACCCCCTAGTTTTTTCATCGTAGCGCAGCTTAAGGTATTCCGGAACCGAACGCGCCTTTGAACCGTAGTAAAAAGGCATCATGAACATCGCCAGAAATACCATGGCCGGAATGGCCCCAACCCAGTAAAAATGGGTGGTGAGCATTCCATACTTTGCGCCGCTACCGGTCATCCCCATAACCTCCAATGCCCCGAGGTTGGTAGATATGAATGCCAAACCGGCTACCCATGCCGGCATAGAGCGTCCGGCCTCAAGAAAGGCGTTGGCATCCTTCATAAACTTTTTTAATGCCCATCCTATCCCAAGGACAAACACAAAATAGATTATCATTACCAGATAATCTATCCACTTAAGATCAAAACTCATCTCCATCGTTTCAGCAGTTTTTGTTGAACGTCGTGTTACGTACTATTTATACCTGATTATATAAGCTATTCATTTCTTGTATTTTCCCTCGGGTAAAAAAACCACATCCGATTAACTAAAAAACAGAAAGTTAAGCCAATGCAGACGGCTATCGCTAAATTTTTAAATCAAAATCATTACGTCAAGTACAAATTAAGCTGTGTTTGCCTGTCAAATTTAGAGGAAATTTAAACAAAATTTAACCTGAAGTATAATTGATGAGCTGCCTTGGCAAGGCATTTTAAACAGCAATAGCTGTGTAAACATTACACGCTCATTCTCTATCATGATGAAATCCTGATATTTGGACACTTCTCGGAGTTTATGCAAGGTAATGCCAGCAGCGCAGCCCATCCCTCGGGGTGTAGCCCTTGCCAGAAGGTGAAAATCCTCATCATAGTCTTCAGTTTTTAGCTGATTAATGGCTTATTAAACTCATAAGCAGAGATATGATAGATTAGCTGGAGTATGGAACAACATTTTTTCAAAAATTGATATTCTATCTGGTTTAATTTTAAAGTGTTAACAGTAGTATGGCAAACGAACGGGTAATAAAAATGGGGTTAACCCGTAGGCTAACCCCAAAACCAACTCACGCTAACAACTTGTAATGTTTACACTGTTGACTACTGCAAGGGAGTAACCACCTCAATCAATTCGGGCAGATCCATGCCTATTTCCTTAAGATGGGCTATAGTGGGAACACCGTTTTTATTCCATCCCCTACGTTTGTAAACGGCATCCAGTAGTTGTTCGTAGCGATTTTCGCGGTACTTTCTAAGTGCGGCCATTTTTTCTTCAAGAGTCATTTTTGCGGGGTCAACGCCAACCAGCTCTTTGAGTTGTTTGTCGTATCGCTCCTCACGACTCAGGTACTCTTCCCGGGTAACCGGACCGGCAGCCCTGTAGGGTTGGGCGTCGTTTTTACGAAGGCCGTAGCCCCGACGGATGTTGAATATACGTTGAAAGTTGTACACCCGTTCGCTCTGCCTTATTATCTCATGCTTATCAATTTTACTCCCGGTTACGGCATTGTAGATGGTAACATAGTTGTCAACATGCTCTGGAACCTTGGCAGGTTCATCCGTTTCGGCATTATTGGCAGGTTCAACGTCATTCCACGGGAGCTTGCATAGCCCCTGCAATCCAAACCAGGTTCTGAACATCGGGAAGTAGTGGAGGGCCTCGGCCTTTGCCTCAAATGTGGGGATTTGGTTGTTCACCATATCCATAAAAATCAGCCAGGCTTCATCGTGCTGGGGTCCCTTATTTGTCATTGCGTAGCCGCCCTGCTGGGCTAGCGACTCCTTCGAAACATACTGGCTATACTCCAACCCCTTGTTCTCCATACCAATATCCTGCATCAGCTGAGGATCGGCGCCAAACTCCCTGATAAAGTACTCCTTTAGCTTATGAACTCCCAAGCCAGCAATTTTGCCAAAACCCTCACCGCGGGCTAGCTGGTGAAGAAGTTCCAGCGCATCGCTGGTGTTTCCCCATGTTAAATCGAGTCCTCCTGTACGCTCCTTATTAAGAACCCCTCGCTGGTAGCATTCCAGAATAAAGGCCAGCGTGGTGCCCCAGGTAATAGTGCAAATGCCATAGGTGTCGCAGTAAAAGTTTGCCTCAATCACGTACTCCGGATCAAACATTCCGCCATTTGATCCCAAGCCAGCTGCTGTTTCGTATTCAGGCCCGTCAACAATTACCTCCTGTCCTTTATAGGGTCCGGTTTTTAGCTTGAACTTATCCACGCCCTTGGCACATGCCATGTTGCAGCCAATCCAGCACCCATCGGGAACACCCTGGGTAAAGTAGCTCTTCCAAACCTCCGAGTGAATTTTAACGGCTTCCTTATGAGAACCGTACTGGAAGTTATGGGTGGGTAGCAGGTCGTAGTCGTTCATGATTTCTACCAGGTGGGCTGTTCCCTTTTGGCGCATCTGGCACTGCTTATCGTCCAGCTCGCGTATTTCCTTGTTGAACCGCCTACCGCGTTCCTGAATTGCCTCCAAATCGGCCACATTATTAAGATTTCCCTTTACCCCGGGAATCTTACAAACTATAGCCTTTATTTTCTTATCGCGAAATACCGTGCCAATTCCTCCCCTTCCGGCTTGCTTAAGCCTGATACATTTCCGCTTTGGGTCGTAAAAGGTAAAGTTCAGCATTCCGAAAAGGCTATGTTCTGCAGCAACTCCGGTTGACACAATGCCTATGTTCTTCTTGTCGGCCTCATCGTTGGCAAACATTTCGCTTAGCACCTCTCCCAACACATGGCTGTCTATGGGTTCGGCAGGCGCCTCAAAAAGTTCAACCTTATGGGTTATCCCATCAATGTAAATTATCACATCACGCTTTGCTTTACCCTGAATCTCAATAGCATCAAATCCCGAAAATTTAAGGAATGGGCCAAAGAAACCTCCCACGTTGGAGTCAATCACAATATCGGTTTGGGGTGAAATGGTGCATACAATGGATTTTCCCGTTCCGGAGTACTGGGTAATTCCACCAATTGGACCCGAGGATATAACAATTTCGTTTTCGGGATCATTCCACTTTGTGGTTGGCTTAGTGGCATCCCAAAGCAAGCGCAGGTCGTAGCCTTTACCACCAATAAACTTTTCCTTCACCTCCGGGGGAACAGGTTTTTCCATCACCTCATTGTTGCCCACGTTGATGTAAAGTGTTTTATCGGTGTAACCCCTGAAAAGGGGTTTCCACTGGTAACTCCAGCTCTTCAGAAGCACATGCTGTGCAGCCATTTCCTGAATTTCCATACTCATCGTTTTTAGTCTTGCTTGCTACTACTAAAATTCTTCAGGTAAAAATACAGGCAAATTTACCGATAAAAAATGATTATTGTCAATATGAAAATATTTGCATATTGAGCAACGATGGGACTTTCAAAAGTTTTACAAGGTAGAAAACCTTCTGGTTGCAACAGCTCAAAATGGACTATTCCTGTTCAAAAGAAATTATGGTTGTTTGCGAATACTCTCCATTGGGCATAAGTAGTGTTGTTGGGAAATCGGGCATATTAGGGGTGTTTGGAAAATGCTGGGGCTCAAGGCAGACTGCCCAGTTTCCACTTTCAGGGAATGGTATAGCCGGGTTGGATACATTTGGCCTATTTATGGGTGTATAGAGCTGTAGGCCCGGCTGCGTGGTAAAGAGCTTAAGGCAAACTCCATTGTCGGGGTTGCGAAGCACTGCGGCCGGTTTGTCAAGCGTGGGGTTGTTGAGCGCAAAGCAATGATCATAAAAGCCACCGCAGCGGTTTATGTCGGCTCCAATGGATTTAGTCGTCCTAAAATCAAAGGGGGTGTGCGAAACATTGCGAAGCTCGCCGGTAGGGATGAGGCACTCGTCAACGGGTAAGTAATGGTCGGCACTCAGATGGAGTAAATGGTCAAGAACGTTCTTTCTAAAGCCACTTAGGTTAAAATACCCATGGGTTGTCAGGTTCACATGCGTGGGCTTATCGGTAGCTGCCTTATAGCTTATGGCAATTTGATTATCCTCGGTGATGCTGTAGGTTAGCCAAACATCGAGATTGCCGGGGAACCCTTCATCTCCGTCGGGGCTGTGCAGGAATAGCTGAATGGTGCAAACGCCGTCCCTGGCCTCTACTATCTCAGGCACCCATATCTTCCGGTCGAATCCGTTAATTCCGCCATGAAGCTGATTGGAACCCTCGTTGCACGAAAGCTGGTGGTTGTGCCCATCTATTGTAAATTCACTACCTGCAATCCTGTTGGCGTACCGTCCAATAATTCCCCCCGGATGGTAGTCGGCCTCCCTGTACGATTCAATACTGTCGAACCCGTAAGCCACCTCTAGCTCCTTGTTGTCCTCGCTTATTAGCGCTATGGACTTAATTAGCCCGCCATAGTTCGAAATGGTACACTTCATGCCATTGCGCGTAGTAGCAGTGTATAAATACACCTCCTTCCCATGAATATTGCCCCATGGACAAATGCGTAAATTCATAATAAAAAGTGATTAGGTTTGAAAGTTTAAGCTCTAAAGATCTTCCTCGTCAACGATAAAAATTTCCTCGTTGGGCTTTTTCATCAGGTACTGCTCGCGGGCAAATTTTTCAAGGTTTTCGTTGTTGGTTTGCAGCTCGTTTATTTTTCTCCTGTCGTCTTGAATTTTCTGAATGTAGTAATCCCTTTCATTTTCCAACCTTTGAATATTCCGCTTTGTCTCCCACATCGAAATCCAGTTGCTGCTGTCGAAAATCAGCATCCATAATAGAAAAATAACAGCGGTAAGAAAAAACTTATTCTTAAGTTTTGACAAAAACCATCGCCAGAACTTTCTGCTTTCTACCGACATAGCTTAACCTCCGCTTATCAAATGTATCACCTGAACATTATCGCCGTTGGTAATAGTTGCGGTGGAGTATTGTTCCTTCCGCACCAGCTCACCGTTAATGCGCACCACCAGCATTTTAAAGCTGAATTTTTTAAAGCGAAGCAGCTCATCAACAGTAATGTTAACCTTGGTAGTGTCAATATGCTCGGGTATCCCGTTTAAAATTATATCCATTTCCTTTGTTTGGGCGTGCCCCCTTCGGGGTCGGGCTGCTTCGGGCTTCGGCAATCCTCATTTTGGCCAGGGCCAAAATGAGGCAGTGCTGCTACGCACCCTTCGCATCCCTCACGCAAAATTAGTAAACTTTACATGCAAATAAGCAATTTCGTTTCCTGTTAGGTAAACTATGGCTGCGGTTCAACCCCCCAGAAGCGTCCGAGCAGAATGCTTACCACCACGTTAGCCTGCATGGATGCACAAATGCTGACCCGCGGACTCAGCGGGGGAAGATCGTCCGAAACCTCCGATACCCCATCACCGCACAGGTAAATATTTCCGTATTGAACCACCCGAATATCGTTCGACTTTCCCCATCCCGCAATTCCACTGCCCGCCACTATGGGCACATCAGGCCTGTTAAGCTGAAAACCTTCAATCAGCACTTTCTTCATCCGGGCATCGTCAAATGCCTCAACCAGCACATCAACACCATCAAACACGCCAAGCGCAGAATCCTCGTCCACCTTTAATTCATGCCCGCGAACATCTACCATCGGATTAATGGCAAGCAGGTTTTCCCTCAAGGCGCGGATCTTGCTCCAGCCAACCTGGTGCCAAAAAAAGTACTGTCGGCTTAGGTTGTCTTCTGTTACCGTGTCGTAGTCGGCAATAACCAAATGACCAACCCCAACGCGGGTGAGCAGCATGGCCACATTGCTTCCCAATCCGCCCACACCGGCTATTCCAACAGAATAGCCTCTTAATGCTTCTTTTACCTCTCTGGCAGATGGCATTAGATTTTTACTTTGAGCAAAATTACGTCATTTTAGATTTCATTCACATCGGGTTGGTTTAATTTATCTGGTGCTGAACAGTTGGCGGTATGTGCAGTTGACGATTTCAAGGCGCTTAATGGTCATGTTAACCACTAATGATGCCAAGATAACTTACATTAGCAACCGCACTACCCGGCAATTGCTTATGACCGGCTGTTGGTAGCTGGTGTTCATTCATATCCTTCTGTTTGTCATTTGTTTGGCTTCATTTTCTTGT
>DCDD01000126.1 GCA_002316235.1 Bacteroidales bacterium UBA1064 | reverse complement strand
ATCTCCATTCAAAGCTCCCATCAATCCCAGCAATCCAAAGCTGCTCGTAAGAGCATATTCTAAAAATAAAATTGGCGTCAAAATGCTATTCCAGAAGGGAATGTTTTTAGAATAATAAAGCACAAATCCGGGATAAATCATAATAATGAAAGCAAAGAAAATGGCCAGAACGATGAGAATCCGACCGAAAGCATCGGCTTCTGAGAATACTGCATCCGACCAAGGTAGCGAAGAAGTTAGTCCTGGAAGGACGTAAAGAACACCAATTCCAAGAAAAATAAAGTCCGAAATCGCTCCTCGCGAAATCCATGCATTTTTAGGTTTTAGTAATGAATTTAAAAATCGAAAAGGCTTACCTAAGTCAAGGATCAGAATAATTCCACCAATAGCCACTAAAACCAATCCGATGACATCAATGGCATTCATCCCCCAAAATAGTCCTCCTCCGCTGAACCCTAAAAACTGCCTTAAACAAAAAATGCCACTTCCGATGCCCATTGCCCAAAACCAAATGGCATGCCAAATGCGCCAATGGGTTTGAGGAACATAGTGAAGCGCAAATCGGTCAGCAGGTTGTTCGTTTTCAATGATACTGGGTGTTTGTGTCCACATAGTTAGAATTTATTTTGTTGTTAATTGATATCTGATTGAAATTAAAACTGACACTCCTTTTATATCTGAATTAATTCATCAAATGTATAAATATATTTATGAATAATCATAAATTTGATAAGGAAAATTCTTAATATCATGTAAATTTAAATTAGAAAAAACCTGCAAAGAAAGTCGGTTTTTTTTTATATTTTTGTAAGATTTTATTGTTGAGAAGCCCGGTTTCGGACTTAGTAGCTGAAGCCGGGTTTTACCAGTATTCCTAAGGTAGGTGCAAGATTCAGTGTAAGAGATCTATGATGCATAGGATTATTTGCATCACCAGCAGGGGAGGTGAAGTTAAACTTAAAAGTAAAAACCGTGAAAAGCACCAAGGTACTGTTTATCTCGCAGGAAATCATGCCCTACCTGCCTGAAACCCAGATATCCAAAATAGGTCGCTATTTGCCTCAGGGTATTCAGGAGCGGGGAAAGGAGATACGAACCTTTATGCCAAGGTTTGGGCTGGTAAACGAACGACGGAACCAGCTGCACGAGGTTATCCGGCTTTCCGGGATGAACCTAGTAATTGAGGATACCGATCATCCCCTGATAATCAAGGTTGCCTCTATTCAGAGCGCACGCATGCAGGTTTACTTCATTGACAATGACGACTACTTTCAGCGAAAATATACCACCTTCGACTGTGATGGTAAGGAGTTTCCTGACAACGACGAAAGGGCAATTTTCTTCTGTAAGGGTGTACTCGAAACGGTTAAAAAGTTGCGCTGGACTCCCGATTTGGTTCATTGCCATGGCTGGATAACTGCATTTGCACCCATTCTCATAAAAAAAACCTATGCCGAAGACCCCCTGTTTGCCAAGGCAAAAGTCATTTATTCAGTTTACAACGACGAGTTTGGCACGCCGCTTGATTTGAATGTGCGTAAGAAAATTTTGATGGAGGGCATTACCAAAAAGGATGTGGAAATTTTAAAAGAGCCATCCTATGTTAACCTGAGTAAGCTGGCAATTACCCATGCGGATGCCGTTATTGTCGGCGATAGGCAAATTAACCCCGAGTTACAGGAATTTATAAATACTGTTAAAAAGCCCATCCTGCCTTACCAAAATGAGGAAAATTATATTGATGTTTACAGCGAATTTTATGATACCATCCTTAATAGCAAAACAAATGTTAAGAAGAAATAGACCTAGTTTAATATTGCAACATATCCATAAGCCAAACCCCGGCAAAGCGCTTATCATTTTACCCTTGCTTTTAATATCCATTCAATCGTGCTACAACGATCCCAATTTTCTGGGCAACAACCTTATACCCGAAGAGGATATTTACGCTGTAAAAACCGATACGCTATTTGAAGTTTCTGCCTACTCAATAAAGACAGACACCATTCTTGCCACAAGCGGTTATTTAGGCTACTACAATAGCGAAATTTTTGGCTCCACCAAGGGGAGCTTTGTGGGTAGATACCTGCCAACAACCTCCACCGAGGGTTTTGGAGGGCCAACCGCCAAGCCAGATTCCCTTTTCTTCTACCTGAAGACCTCATCGTACTATGGTGACACTCTCATTAGTCTGGCAATCAGGTTACACGAAATTACCGATACGGCGGTTGTTTGGAACCCCACCAGCAGCCTGGTGGACCTTGAGGGAAAGTATAACCCGAACCCCTTGGCAAGCAGCTCATACAGGGGAAGTCAAGTTTTAAAAATTGCAATTGATACCACTTTCGCGCGCAGCCTGATGGACTCATCGGCACTGGCTAACCCAAAGGAATTTTATACCAAATTCAAGGGTCTTTATCTAACCTGCGACGATCTTGATGGTTTTGGAGGCGTTGCCTACTACCTTTCAACATCCGAAACCTATTTCAGGCTTTACTATCATTACACAAAGGTTATAGATGGTAAGGATTCTACCATTAGCACCAACAAGGCCTTTACATTCAACTCATACCGTTTTTTCCAGTACCTTCACGATCCCTCAAAAGCAACCCCATCGTTAGCCGTTCAGCATTTAAACGACACGCTTTACCAGGACACCGTGTTCTATGTTCAGGGTATGGGCGGGGTGTATGGAAAAATTAGCCTTGACGATATTGCACAATGGAAGGATTCAGTACCCGTTGCTATAAATAGGGCTGAGCTGGTTATTGGGCGGGTAATTCCTCAAACGGTTACATCGGACTCATCGTTAAGCCAACTCCTCCTTTACTATAAGGATAATGGGGTATGGGCAGGTGTAATCCCCGACCAGATTAGCCAAACTACTGGCGGGGTAAACAGCAATGGGAAGCTGAGGCTTTACAACAACGACTACAGCATTGTAATTACCTCCCATCTTCAGAGAATCCTTAACGGGGAAATCTCCGATAAAAATCTGTACGTATTCCCCAACAAGACCAGCACTTTTGCCTACTCTGTGCTCCAAACAGGGAACAGCAGCCGAAAAATCAAGTTGAAGTTAACCTATACAAAAATAAGGTAATGTGTGGTATAATTGGCTATATTGGGTTTAGGGAGGCCTATCCCGTTATACTTAACGGACTTAAGCGTTTGGAGTATCGGGGCTACGATTCGGCCGGTATATGTGTGGTTGATGGTGAACCGTTCACTATAAAGTGCAAGGGAAAGGTTTCCGACTTGGAAAACCTCATTGGGAAGAATTCTGTTGCTGGAAAAGTTGGAATAGGGCACACCCGGTGGGCAACCCATGGTGAGCCAAACGATATTAACGCTCACCCACATGAGTCGATGAACGGAAAGTTCATCCTTATCCATAACGGGATAATAGAGAACTACAGCATACTTAAGAGCAAGCTTGAAAAGCGGGGCTACACTTTTAAATCGGAAACCGACACTGAGGTGCTGGTCAACCTTATTGAGTACATCTACCTGAAGGGTAATGTAACCCCTGAAATTGCTATTCGCTTGGCATTAACAAAGGTTGTAGGTGCTTATGGAATAGCGGTAATTTGCTGCGATGAACCCGAAACTCTCATTGCTGCACGTAAGGGAAGTCCTCTTGTTGTTGGCGTTGGCGAGGGTGAGTACTTTGTTGCTTCCGATGCCACACCAATTGTGGAGTACACCAACAGCGTAATTTTTCTCAACGACGGGGATGTGGCTATTTTACAACGAGACCAGATGGTGCTAAAAACCATATTTAACGAATCGCTGGAGCCCAACATTCAAACCCTTGACCTCGATATTGAGGCCATAGAGAAAAATGGCTTCGAGCATTTCATGCTAAAGGAGATATACGAGCAACCGCGTAGCATTCATGATACCTTTAGAGGGAGAATCTCTCTGGACCCTATTGATATTCACCTTGGAGGATTGTACAACGTAATGCCCAACCTGGTTAATGCTAAGCGCATTCTGATGATAGGTTGCGGGACATCGTGGCACGCCGCACTGGTAGGCGAATACGTTATTGAAGATTTAGCTAGAATTCCCGTTGAGGTGGAGTATGCCTCGGAGTTTAGATACCGAAACCCCATCATCAGCAAGGACGATGTGGTGATTGCCATCAGCCAGAGCGGCGAAACTGCCGATACCCTAGCTGCCATTAAACTTGCTAAGGAAGCAGGAGCCTTGGTGCTGGGTATTTGCAACGTGGTGGGTTCCAGCATACCCCGCGAAACCCATGCCGGCGTTTACACCCATGCCGGCCCCGAAATAGGGGTTGCCTCTACTAAAGCTTTCACCGCTCAGGTTACCGTTCTAATTATGATGGCCATTTTGCTGGGACGCAAAAGGGGAACACTTACCGAGGAGCACTACCAGACATTAATTCAGGAAATGGAGAAGGTCCCCGAAAAAATTGAGCAGATACTTAACTCCGATTCAATTGTTAAAAGCATTTCCGAGAGATTTAAGACAACCAATAACTTCCTGTACCTTGGCAGAGGCTACTACTTCCCCGTGGCCCTTGAGGGAGCGCTTAAGCTGAAGGAGATATCCTACATTCATGCTGAGGGGTATCCAGCTGCAGAGATGAAGCATGGGCCAATAGCGCTAATTGACGATACGATGCCCGTTGTGGTTATTGCCACTAAGGACAACAGCTATGAAAAGATTGTGAGCAACATCCAGGAGGTTAAAGCTCGAAAGGGCGTAATCATCGCAATAGTTACCGAAGGAGACACGGTAATCAGAGAAATGGCCGATTACGTGATCGAAATTCCCGAAGCCGTTGAGGCAATTGGCGCCCTGTTGGCTGTTATTCCATTGCAGCTGCTAGCCTACCACATTGCCCTGCTTAGGGGTTGCAATGTTGACCAGCCACGCAACCTGGCCAAATCGGTTACGGTGGAGTAGAATTTTCAGAAAAATACTCCAGAAATTGTTTCAGGCACATTTTAAAATTAAAAAGGAGATGGCTTTCTATCTCCTTTTTTATGTTTGTATGTTTAGTCAAGCACTAAAGGGCTACCTGTTGGCATACTGTTTCTCGTAATAGGTTAAGTACTGGCCTGTAACAACTTCCTCTAGCCAGGCGTTGTTTTCCAGATACCAATCCACGGTTCGCTCAAGCCCCTCCTCAAAGCTAACGGATGGTCGCCATCCAAGCTCGCTACGGATCTTGCTGGAGTCTATTGCATACCTCAAGTCGTGTCCAGCCCTATCCCTGACAAAGGTAATCAGCTTTTCAGACTCTCCTTTTTGCCTGTCCAGCTTATCATCCAAAATCCGGCAAAGCAATCGGATGAGATCAATATTCTTCCACTCGTTGTTTCCTCCAATATTATACGTTTTACCGTGTTCGCCCCTATGAAAAACGAGGTCAATGGCAGCGGCATGGTCTTCAACGTAAAGCCAGTCGCGAATATTTTCACCTTTCCCGTAAACCGGAATGGGTTTTTTGTTTTTAATGTTGTTTATTGTGAGCGGAATCAACTTCTCCGGGAACTGGTTGGGACCGTAGTTATTGGAGCAGTTTGAAATAACGGTTGGCAACCCGTAGGTATGGTGGTAGGCTCGTACCAGGTGGTCGGAAGAGGCCTTCGAGGCGGAGTAAGGGCTACGTGGATCGTATGATGTTTGCTCGGTAAAGAATCCTTCGCTGCCTAAGCTGCCGTAAACCTCATCGGTTGAAATGTGGTAGAACAGCTTATTTTGTAGGTTGTGTCCCCAGCTCTTCAGGGCAGCATTCAAAAGGGTTGTAGTTCCAACAATGTTGGTTTTAATGAACGACATGGGGTCTGCTATGGAGCGGTCAACATGCGACTCGGCTGCCAGGTGTATTACGCCATCAATCTCGTAGCTACAAAAAACTTCCTCAACCTCGTGCTCATCGGCTATATCACCCTTCACAAAACGGTAGTTAGGCTCGTTTTCAACATCGGCGAGGTTCATCAGGTTACCGGCATAGGTTAGCTTATCCATGTTCACAATCAGGCAGTCGGGATACTTCTTTACAAAACGCCTAACTACATGTGAACCTATGAAACCTGCGCCTCCGGTAATCAGAATATTTCTCTTCATTACGTTAAAATTTCAGGTAAAGTAAGCAATAATAATTTTCAATTTTTTGGATAAGGTGAAAAATACCTATAAATTTGCCACCACAAAAATCGGTTCGTAGCTCAGCTGGTAGAGCACGTGACTCTTAATCATGGGGTCGAGGGTTCGAGCCCCTCCGAACCGACAGCGCCACCTTAAGGTGGCTTTTTGTTTTAAACCATTTCCACCAACCAATTGCAGGGAGCTCCATTCGCTACAGTTTGCAAATTTTATTAATTTTGGTAAAAATTATGCTGTATGGGTACCTGCATCGAAGCTTCAACCTTAAACTTCTTGGCTGATTTACAAGGAAATAACAATCGTGAGTGGTTTCAGCAAAATCGAAACCGTTACGAATTGGCCTTCAGTAATTTTTACCAGCTGGTGCTGTCGTTGATTGCCGGTATTGGCTCTTTTGATAAAAACTTGGGATCGCCCGATCCTAAGGATTGCATTTTCAGAATATACCGCGACGTACGTTTTTCACCTAACAAGATGCCCTACAAGCAAAATTTTGGGGCATATATTGCCAAAGGAGGGAAAAAGAGTAACCTGGCCGGCTACTATATTCATATTGAGCCACACGAATCATTTGCCGCCGGTGGAATATACATGGCGCCTTCCGACATCATGCGGAGAGTTAGGGAGGATATTTATGATTACCCGGAAGATTTTTTGTCAATTGTAAATTCAAAGGAGTTTAGAGGGAAATTTTCCTTTGAGGATGCGGAAAGCCTTGGAAAAGTTCCCAGAGGTTTTGAAGCCGGAACAGCAGTTGACGAGTACTTAAAGCTTAAAAACCTTATACCCTCCATTTCATTCAGCGATAGCAGCATACAGAAGGAGACTTTTGTGGACGAGGTGCTGCAGGTATATAAAGCGCTGCAGCCACTTGTGGGTTTCATAAATCAAGCCATAAACCAGTAAAGTATAAAATATGAGTATGAGGGGAATGCTTGCTTTTCTTTTTACCTCACTTTTAATAGTAAGGGTTGGATATGCCCAGGTTGGCTTCACCCAGGAGGGAGTTGCATCTTTTTACGGTGATGAGTTTGAAGGCAGGGTAACCGCTTCGGGCGAAAGGTACAGCCACAATAAGGCTACCTGTGCGCACCTGTCCATTCCGTTTGGCTCGCTGGTGAAAATTACCAATTTGGATAATGGACAAACAGCAATTGTTAGGGTTAACGACAGGGGGCCTTTTGTGCCCGACAGGGTGGTTGACGTTAGCCGTTCGGTTGCCGAAAGGCTGGGTATGATTCCAACCGGTGTAGCCCGGGTTAAAGTTGAAGTGGTTGATGCAAATGCGC
Source organism: Bacteroidales bacterium UBA1064 (assembly GCA_002316235.1). Taxonomy (GTDB): domain Bacteria; phylum Bacteroidota; class Bacteroidia; order Bacteroidales; family Tenuifilaceae; genus UBA1064. Next base: position 9,782 of record DCDD01000126.1, on the reverse strand, counting down.
CCCTGCCAGCCAACCAGAATGCGATTGAGGAAGTACCCGCAAAACCTAAGGTTGGTACTGTTAAGGTGGCAGGCTCATCCAGCACGTCCAAAACTTCCACGGCTCAAGGCGAGGGGGAGTTTTACCAACTTAAGGTTACACCAGTGAAGCCTGACCAATATGGCATTCAAATTGGCAGCTACAAGGAGCCGGTTAACGTTTTTAAGATTGCAAGCGATTTACAGAAATTGTTGAAGCAGAGCATGATGATTAATGTGGTTAATGTTAATGGCGAAAAGGTTTACCGCCTGCTAGTAGGTGGATTCGAAACCCGGAAGGAGGCCGAGGATGTAAAGAATAAAATTCAAAACGATTACCCGGGCTGCTTTGTGGTTGGGTTTTAGCATTAAAAAATGCGGTGGGTAGTAAGTAATTAGGGTATTCGGCATTTTAAGAGTTAATTTCCTACCTCAGGAGTAGGTTGGGTTATTGCAAAGCTTAAGGGAATGAAAATAGGTACGTTGGTAAACGATTTTATAAACCTGTTTTACCCGAATATCTGCGCCGTGTGCCATGACGGGTTGGCAAGGGGTGAGGAAGTTATCTGCACTCAATGTTTATACCATATTCCCAGAACAAGATACTGGCTGGAAACCGATAATCCTGTGGCGCGGCTATTCTGGGGGAGGGTAAATATTGAAAATGCCTGTTCGCTATTCCTATTCGCAAAGGGGAGTAAGTACCGAAAGCTTATTCATCAGCTAAAATACAACGGGAGGGAAGACATCGGTGTTTTTCTAGGAAGGGAGTTTGGAAAGGAGCTCTGCAGGGCAGAGCTTTATAAATCGGTAAATTTCATAATACCCGTACCGCTTCATCCCAGGAGGCAGAAGGAAAGGGGCTATAACCAGGCAGAGGTGATTGCCAACGGGCTTTCAAAGTCAATGGGAATACCGGTTATTCCGGATGTGCTGGTGCGAAGGGTTTACACCCAAACCCAGACCAAAAAGTCGAGAACCGAAAGAGTTCAGAACGTTTCGGGAGCTTTTGACCTTCAGAATCCTGAAAAGATTTCGAAGCATCACGTTTTGCTGGTTGACGATGTAATTACAACAGGGTCAACGCTGGAGGTGTGCGCTCAGACACTTCTACGAGTTCCTGAAATCAAGGTGAGCGTTGGAACACTAGCCTACGCTTCGTCATGGTAAACTAAATATAGGGTAATTTGAAAAATGCAGGGGTAAAAATCGCCCTGCATACTTCATACAGCCAATTCAACCGGCAACAGTAACTTTTGCGGCTCAACTGGCCGCTTGGAGGTTGAAATTCTACCTAAGTGGATTTTCCACCTTGCCCATAAAGAGAATGGCACCGGAATCCTTATGGCGAAGGATGTAAATAAAAGGCCTGTTAGCAACAAAGGTGTTGGCCGGTAGCATCGATTTAACGGCTACTACAACAGCAGTGGCAGCAGCAGCAGTTGTACCCTCCTCTGAAACCTCGATGTAAGCCTTGTGAAACGCATCGGAAATCTTCAGGTCATCCTTGCCTGAAATTCCCGAAAAGTTGGCAGCATTGCTAAAGGCTATGGGCATACCCATGTCGCTAAGCGTTTGCTTTAGGCTGAGGGAGGTTTCAATGGTGAACTTAGGCAGGAGCACGGTAACTTTTTCAGGGTTCAGCCCCTTTGTAGCCTGTTGGTAGAGTTGTAGTGAAAGATTTCTCTCAAAATCGGCCATGGGTGTATCCTCGTTGGGCAGAAGGATTAGCAGCGAAAGTTTGTTCCCGCGGTAGTTTAGCTCCAGTGCCTGGTAGTTGGTTCCCACGTAGTATCCAAACTTGTCATCGGCAAGCATGGTAGGACATTTCACCGTTTCACCCGATGAAAGGTTGAAGTTTCTTGCCGAAGTTCGTTTGGGATCGAACGGTACTTCCCATTTACCCTTGAAGTAGATAGCATTGGTTAGCACCAGGCGGGTCATCTCGTCGAGGCTACCTTCCGGGAGAAGATTTTTAATGTAGCTCCTTGTGTCGGCTTCAACAGTTTTGTTGATCAGCAACCGTGAGGCTTCAAAATTTCCAACAAAATCGGCAGTGGCAATTTTAGCGCTGTATGAGCGTCGTAGCGCCTTGCTGTACTTGCCAAGCACCCTGTATGATTTTTCGAGCCAGGCGCGGTTGGCCATGCAAATTTCCACCGAGTCGCCGGCCGATTTTAAAACCTTTTGCTGGAGTTTACCCAACTCGGAATGAAAGTTGGTTGTTGGCTGGAAGTGGAAAACCTCATCCAGCTGTTTTTGGGTTTCGCCCCTTGCGCCTAGCGCAACCATTCCAAAAGCAGGAGTAATGCTTAGGGGAGAAAAAACAAAGTTGCTGCTGTTCCCGGCAGCTGTTTTTGCATAAAGGTCGAAGGCAAACATTGAGACAGCCTCAGTAACCTGCTGGGCATTACCGGCTATTACCGGGGCCAGCAACATCAAAGTAATGGATATCCGCTTCATGGTAGTAATTTTTTACCAAGTTACAACAAAAGTTATGCAAGTCATAAGCCTGCCTTGCAGGAATTGTTTTTTCTCTGTGCTTCCCGCATGTTCGCCGTAAAAGTGCCAAAGTTAATGAATTTGCTGTATGCTTTTACTCGAAAAAGTAATCCTCAATAGTCCACATGCAGGCTGTAACCAGCTCGTTATCGTTAAATGCTTTTTGGTTGAACTCCCGTATTTTTTGCATCACCATTTTTGCCTTTTCATCCTCTGCAATTTGGATAAAAACTGTAGAGTTATAGCCAGGCCAAACGGGGTTGTTGAACCGGTGGTTACCCTTTTTGTTTTTTGCCGTAACCTGTTCCACCACCTGGAAGTCGCGCACGTTGTTTTCGTCCAGCATGGTTAGTAGCGATTCCAAAACGGCAACGTTACAGGTGCAGTAAATCATTTTCATGTGTTGCAGCTATTAGTGAAATTAACATGAAGCTATAAACTATCTGGAATAGTCAATTTTTTTAGCTACTCCATTTGATTTTCTTTCTGAATTGTGGAAAATTCCATAGATAGCCGGAACAAGGAACAGGGTAATCAGCGTTGCAATCAGCAGACCGCCAATCATGGTAACGCCAAGGGGTGAGTAAGCCTCGCGCCCCATACCCTTGCTCAAGGCCATGGGCACCATTCCAAGGATTGTGGTTAAGGTAGTCATCAGCACGGGTCGCAACCTGCTACGGCCGGCTTCCTGTATGGCCTCGTAGAGGCTATAGCCACGCTTACGCAGGAGGTTTGTGTAGTCAACCAGCACAATACCATTCTTAACCACAATCCCTACCAGCATAATCATGCCAACAAAAGTAACAATACTAAGGGTTAAGCCTGTAAGCTTGAAAGCCCACACAACACCAACAAAGGTAACAGGAATGGCGAACATAATGATGAATGGATCCTTGAAGCTTTCAAATTGGGCGGCCATTACCATGAAAACCAGCAGGATGCCAAGGATGAGTATCAGGTAAAGGTCGGCAAACGACTCGCCCTGGTCGGAGGTTTGTCCGGCTATCTTTACATCCACATCATTCGGGAATGAGGTTGATGAAACAATACGCTGTGCCTCCATCTGCCCATCTCCAAGCGAAACCCCATTTAGCTCGGCCATCACCTTAACCAGCCGCTGCTGCTCCTTACGGTTAATCTGCAGCGGACTTGTTCCGGTTTCAATCTGGGCAACAGCATAAAGCGGAATGTCCTGATTAAGCAGGTTTTTCAGCTGGATATTCCTGATTTGGTTGATGTCGTTCCGGTAGCTGGGCGAGTAGCGAAGCGTAATGTCGAACTTATCGCCATCCTCCTTATATTCACCTGCTTCGGTTCCGTAAATGCTTTGACGTACCTGAAGCCCAATCATAGCTGCGTTAAGCCCCATGGCCGAGGCCTTCTGTTTGTCTATTTTAACTTGAACTTCGAGTTTCCCCTTATCCACATCGTTGTCCACATTGGTAAAGTAGTCCGATTGCTTCAGCTTGGCTGTTAACGCCTCGGCAGTTTGGTTGATGGTTGAAAAGTTGTTACCCGAGATTTCGATTTCGATGGGCTTTTTGTTGCCTGTCAAGGCTGTGGTTAGCACACTTCCGCCCAGGAGGGTAAAATTCTCAATTTCAGGAATTTCCGAAATTCTTGGACGCAGACGGTTGGCAATTTCGCGAGCTGATGCGCTCCTTTCGTTTGGTTTACGCAGGTGACACATGATAGTGGCTACGTTTTTCCCCTCGCTAAAACCTACTGACGAGAGAATTCCATCCTCGGTTTGGCCGGCAATAGAAAAAATTGAGCCTGGAGCCATCTCGGGAATTTCCTCCTCAAAGATTTTTAAAACCACGTTGGCTACACTATCCGTTTTTGCTGCAGCGGTTCCTACCTCAGTTTCAACCACGGCCACTACGTCGCCGGCATCAAATTCGGGAATATAGTCGGTTCCCATATTTCTGCCCATCCAAACGGAAAGACCAAGAATGATGGTAACAATGATAACGGTAATGGCCTTGTGATAAACTACCCACGCTAAAGCCTTTTTGTACCAGCCTTCCAGCCCGGTTAGAAGTTTCTCGCTGGCAGTAAAGAACCTGTTGTGCTTATGTACCTCTCCCGGTTTAATGCCTTTTACCAAGAGCGATGAGGCCATAGGGGTGAGCGTAAGAGCCGTGAAGAGGGAAGCCAAAAGGGTTACCGAGGTGAGAATGGCCAGCTGCTTGAACATGATTCCTACAATTCCTCCCATGAAAACCATCGGCAGAAAAACAACAATGGTGGTAAAAGTTGAGGCTGATATGGCCAAACCCATTTCGCTGGTACCAAATATGGCCGCCTGTTTAGGCTTTTCGCCGTTTTCAACATGTCTGGTAATGTTTTCAAGCACTACAATGGCATCGTCAACCACCATTCCTGAAACAACTATAAGCGACATCAGGCTAAAAATGTTGATTGTCCATCCCGCGGCAAACATTACGATGAAGGCTACAATTAGCGAAAAGGGAATGGTAATAAAAATGATGAAGCTCTGGTTCCAGTTTCGAAGGAACGCCAGCACAACCAAAATGACGAAGAAAAGGGCGTACCAAAGCGTTTCGGATAGGTTGCTAATAGACTCCGAGACCAGCTCATCGCTCTTCATCACCTCGCTCATGGTAACATCTGCAGGCAGTGTCTTTTTTAGCTCATCTACCTTAAGCCTGATAGCGTTGGCCACATTAAGCGTATTTTCGCCACTCTGCTTTTGAATCATCATAATAAGCCCTTTACCGCTGGAGGTTCGAGGGTACTCGTCCTTCTCCTTAAACTCATCGTGGATGTCTGCCACGTCGCTTAGCTTGATAACCTTACCGTTGAAGCTGGTCAGGGGCATTTCCGCCAACTCGTCAATGCTGGCAACATCGCCCGGAATCTGAACGGCATAATCGCTGCTGCCAATCTTGATGTTTCCTCCGGGTATTGAGAGATTGGAAGCCTGAAGGATGTTGGCGATTTGCGACATGGAGAGGTTATAGGCGTTGAGTTTAAGGGGGTTTACGTTGATCTTGATTTCGCGTTCAGGTTCCCCAATGATAATTACTGATCCAACACCCGAAACTTTGCGCAGCTTGCTGGCTATTTCGTCGTTTACCAACTTGTTGAGTGCACCATAGCTTTCCTTTGCCCCAATGCTGTAAGCCAATACAGGCATTAGCGAGCTGTTTACCTTGAAAATAGTTGGATTCTGGGCTTCGCGGGGCAACTTGTTTTTAACCAGCTCTATCAGGTCGCGAACATTATTGGCTGCCGAGGTAATATCTGCACCCCAGTCGAATTGGAGCTGGACAAACGAAACGTTCTCCTTGCTTTGCGAGGAGATGTTTTTCAGGTTCTCTGTGCCCGAAAGTATCATCTCCAGCTCTTTGGTAATCTGCTGCTCAACTTCGCTAGCGCTAGCGCCCGGGTAAACTGTGATTACTGTTAGGGTGGGAAGTTCCATATCGGGCATGATGTCGAGCGGTAGCCGGGTGAGGGATACCACTCCAAACAGCAAAACAGCTATAAAAAGCATTGTAATGGCTACTGGCCTTTTGACCGCTACTTCTGGCAATTTCATCCGTGCAAAATTTTAATATTGTGAGTTGGCAATAAACTACAATTTGGCATTTTATACTCGTTAACGTTCGTGTAGAACATCCATTGCTTTGAAATCCTTTGTGCTACATGGGTGTTTCCTGTTTTCATCAAAGTACTTCTTTTTTCAGCACGCATCTAAAACCCTAAACGAGCCTATTTTCCGCTGACCCGTACACGTTGTCCCTGACTTACCCTGGTTTTCCCATCAAGAACCACTTCAACGCCGGGTTCAATCCCTTTCACCGCAACATATTCGCCTATTGATTCAAGCCTGGATATCGGTATTCGGTTAATGGTGTCGTTGGTTACCGAGAAAAGGTAATCATCCGAAGTGCCGGGTAGGCGGTAAATGCTTTTTAATGGCACTACAGAAGCCTTAATTTCGGGCAACTTCACGGTGATGTAGGCAAACATTCCGGGTTTAATCTCCAGCTGCGGGTTACTAATGGTAACCTCCACTGCAGCTGAGTGGGTGGTGGTTGACAGAATTTGTTTTATGGTTCCCACCTTTCCTTGGTAGGTTTTGCCTGCAACGCCGTCGAAGGTAACCTCAACCTCAAGCCCTTTTCTGATTACGCCTAGGTCCTTTTCGTTGACATCGAACCTAACTTTAACGGGGTTAAGCTGCATGAGCCTAACAATTCCCGAGCGCATGGAGTAGCCCGGCTCTAGCCCAGGGTTTAGGAAGTAAACCTCACCCTCCTCCATCATGCGCTCAACAACCATACCGCTGAAGGGGGCATAAACCCTTGTGTTTTTTTTGACCATTTGTACTTTGGCCTGTGAGGCATCATACTGAGCCTTAACGTGGTCATACTCCATTTCGCTGATGCTTCCTTTTTCCCTGAGGCGCGAAACTCGATCGAAATCCTTTTTTATGGTTTCGTTTTCAATGATTGTCTGGGTGAGCAGTTCGTCTGATAGCTCAACTATCAGGTCGCCTTCGTGCACGTTTTGCCCTTCGTCGAAGTAAATTTTTTCAACCTTTCCGGGAAGAGTTGCCCCCAGGTTGGCCTCTCGATTGGCAAAAGCTGTTCCGGTAAAGGAAAGGGTGGGGCTATAAATTCGCTCCTCAACCACAACAGTCGAAACCAACGGAACGTTTTCCTCCGTTGCGGGAACTTCTGTTTTACTGGTCTTGCACCCTGTTAGCACTAGTGCAATAGCAAGTGGGGTTAGCCCTAGGATAGTCGGTTTCATATTTGCCATTATTAAAATATTGTTATTCTGTTAATTCCTTTTGTTTGCAGCTAAAGGGTACCGGTAACCTTTTTAAGGTTGGTAATGTTAAGCCGGTACTCCATTCGGGCATCTATAAGATCGGAGTAGGCATTTTGCCAAAGGGTTTGTGCCTCAAGAACATCGGAGGTTTTAAGTTTGCCTTCATCAAAAGCATTACGGGTAACCTTTAGGTTTTCCTCCGCCTGTTTTAGGTTTTCCTCGGCCATTTGAACCTTTTTCACCGATTCGTTAAGCTGGTAAACTGCCTGCTGTACCTGGAGAGAAATGAGCTCTTTTGCCTCATCCATTTTGAGCTCGGCAACGCGTTGCTCGCTATGAGCCGCTTTAAGCGTGTGCCCCCTGTCGTTCCAGTGAAAAATTGGTATATTCAGCACTACACCTACGTTCCAGTCGCCACCAAAATTTTCGGAAAATCCATTATAGGGGTTTGGGTTGAAAAGCATGTAGTTTGCCGAAAGCCCAATGTTGGGCATGAAGCGCGAACGCATCAGGTTGACACCCGATTTGGCAATGTTGATGGTTTGGTTTAGCATTTCTATTTCTGGTCGTTTCGCCAAAGCCGTATCGGTAAAACTTTGCATGATAACGGCTGTATCCATGGAGGCTACCAACGAGTCGGCCAAAAGGATTTCCTGGTTCAGGGGAAGGCCTACCTGCTGGCAAAGGGCCATTTTAGAAAGGGCAAGGCCGTTCTGCACCTTTACCAGGTTTAGCTGAGCTTCATTTAGCTTCACCTTTACCTTGAGCAGGTCGTTTTGAATAACCATTCCCTCCTCGTAAAAGTTTTCAATATCAACGCTAAGCTTCTCTAGAAGCTGAATGGAGGCATTTACCAGCTTTACCTTCTCCCCAACTGCTACCACCCGCCAGTAGGCCTCTTCAGTTTTGTAGATGATATCGGAGCGCTCGGCTGCCTCGTTGGCACGTGCCAGATTTTCTCCGTACTTGGCAATCCGGTATGTTTCCCTAATTTTTCCACCGGTAAATATGGGTTGAGTCAAACTTACTCCGGCGGTGTAAACATTCTTATAGCCTACTTCGGCCTGATCTTTTGGAAGCCATGTGTAGTTTTGAAAAATCGGATTGCCATTGGCATCGGTTACCGGCTGAAGCGTTGAGGGGTTTATTACAAAAGTATTCGCCGGATCGAGATTTGGGTTAAAGCTGCCCGTACTCGGGTCGATTGCGCTGTAGGGGATTACCGGAAGGAACAAGTCGTTCTCAAACAAGCTGAACTTTTTGTTGGTGCGCATGTACAAACCATTTGCACTTACACTCGGAAAGAACTGGGTTTTGGCCGAACTTTTCAGCGAGGTTGCTGCCTGTACATGCTCACCAGCAATGAGCATCCGCTGGTTATGCTCCAATGCCATTTGGCGGCATTGCTCAACCGTTAGCAGCTGCTGGGCGTTGGACACTCCGTCCGCTAACACCAGCAACACAAAAATATACAGAAGCCGTTTCATCCATTCAGGTATTTATAGTATTAATAAACAGTTCGTTGTAATATTGCACATTTATAGCTGAAGTCGTTCACACAAAAAGAGATCAACCATTTCGGGTCTGCTGTTCATTCCTTTTTGTTTGTTATTGCTACGAACGTCACAACAGTTTACATTTTCCAACCACACATGAATACGTCACGTTAAATGCCATCAACACACCCGGTTAACGTTTAACGATGCCGAAGAAAAGAATATCCAGGAGGTCGTCAATAACCGGGTTCATGGCATTCTCATCGTTTGTAGAGTTAACGAGGGGTAGCTCCAAACCTTTCATAGCCGTTACAATTGCCAGTGCTGACATGTAGAAATCTTTTACCTTAAAAGCCCCGCTACGGCTACCCTCCTCAAGAATTTGGGTGATGATGGAAATTTCCTCATCATCGTATTTTTTCCGAAATTTCTCGGTTAGCTGCAGGCTTTTTAGGTCGTCGTTCAGCCTCTGTTCCACGAAACTCGACAGGTGCCGTATAAACTCCATACGTAGCTTAACGTACGAGCGCATTTTTGATACTGCATCATCGGGGCTTTCGAGTATTTTCTTTACATTTTCTCTTTGTTGGCTTGCTTCGCGTGCAACAACCGCCCTGAAAATCTCCTCCTTTCCCTTAAAGTAGTAGTAGATTGAACTTTTGCCCATTCTCAAGCTACGGGCAATATCGTCCATGGAGGTTCTTCTAAATCCAAAGCGGCTGAACGCCTTTGTGGCGGCATTGATAATGCTATTCCGCATTTCATCATGCGGGCTGCCAATCACTTCCTGATGCATGGTTAAATATTCGACTGTTTTGTTAAAACGTTCCAAAATTACTACGTAATTATTTTTTGTCAAGGAATATTCGACTAAAAAGTGTTAAAATTCGAATAAATGTTTTATATTGCTGATAACCTTTGAGTTATTCGATAGTTTTAGAAATGTTTATTGGAAAGC
>DCDD01000054.1 GCA_002316235.1 Bacteroidales bacterium UBA1064 | reverse complement strand
TATATTTCTCCATCCTTCAGCATCGCCACATCGTTCAAAATGTTCTTAATTTGCTGTTCTTCCTGCTTGCGGCATATAAGCAAAACATCGCTGGTATCGACCACAATATAGTCGTCAAGCCCCTGAACAACTGCCAGCTTTCCATCGGGAGCAGAAATCAGCGAGTTACTGGTATCGTAAAGTAAAACATTTCTGGCAATCACCGCATTGCCATTTTGGTTGATGGGAAGATGGGTGTAGAGCGAACCCCATGTACCCAAATCGGACCAACCAAATTCCGAGCAAATCACGAAAACATTTTCGGCTTTCTCCATAACCCCATAGTCAATGGAGATATTCTTGCACTCGGCATAAGTTTTCTCAATGGCTGCGGTCTCATCAGCCGAATCGAGCAACGAAGCGACCTCGCTGAACAAGGAATTCACCTCTGGAAGATGCTCTTCAAGCGCTTGGGTAATGGCATTCAGATTCCAAATAAAAAGTCCCGAATTCCAAAAAAACTCCCCGCTGCTTAAAAATACTTTGGCCATTTCCAGGTTTGGCTTCTCGGTGAAAGTTTTAACCCGGTATAGCCCATTTATCCCCTTAACCGGTTTACCCACCTGAATGTAGCCATAGCCAGTTTCAGGCCTGTTAGGCTTTACGCCCAGGGTAAGCAAGGCGTTATTTTTGGATGCAAAATCCAACGCCAGGTTAACCGTGTTAGTAAAAACCTGCTCGTTTAGAATGAGGTGGTCACTGGGCGAAACAATAACCGTAGCTTCAGGGTTACGCTTGCGAATTTTATAGGTAGCATAAGCTATACATGGTGCCGTGTTCCTCCTCATAGGCTCAAGTAAAAGCTGGCTCTCCTTCACCTCGGGAAGCTGCTCCAAGATTAAATTCTTGTAGGAATTACTTGCCACAATAAAAATATTTTCAACAGGGCAAATTTTTACCATCCTTTCAAACGTCTGCTGGAGCAGCGATTTACCCACGCCGAGTATATCAATAAACTGTTTTGGACATGCAGTTCTGCTTAATGGCCAAAAACGGCTTCCAATTCCTCCGGCCATAACTATACAGTAGTAATTCTTATTACTCATTGCTTTTTATTAAAAATACAAACCTACGGAATTTTAACATGAGATGGAAACTTTCGGCTTAAGGTAATGAAAGGAAAACCCTACACTAACCAGAAAGGAAGGGCATTTCGAGCAAACTTAACAACCAACACCGGAATAAACTTAACCAGTGCTTACCATGGTTAAGCAAATGGAGCGATAACCCTAACCAGGATACTGGAGGAAATGGACGGCTGTGAATGTGGCATGATTAATTTTACTACCATCTTAATATTGACTAATTTTGCTGTTGGTAGAAATACGATTTCTGCCAATCCGATTAATTTTTGTAAGTAAAAAGGTCAAAGATGGTAAGAATATTCGGGTTAATTGGGGAGTATTTTCTTTTGCTGAAAAAGGTTTTTTCAAAGCCGGAGAAGGGAAGGATTTACCTTAAACAGACCATAAAGGAGATGGATAAGCTGGGTATTCAATCCATCGGGATTGTTACCATAATATCGGTTTTTATGGGAGCGGTAATAACCCTACAAACCGCATATAACATGGAAAACCCTTTTATTCCCCGCTACATGATTGGGTTGGGCACGCGCGACAGCATGTTTCTGGAGTTCTCTTCAACAATCATTGGCCTAATACTTGCCGGCAAGGTGGGTTCCAGCATAGCATCTGAACTAGGCACCATGAGGGTAACCGAGCAAATTGATGCCCTCGAAATCATGGGTGTTAACTCCGCCAGCTACCTGATTCTTCCTAAAATTATTGCCACCCTTATTTTTAACCCTTTTCTTTGCATGCTAAGCATGGTGGTCGGGATAGCCGGAGGATGGATGGTTGGAGAATTTTCAGGAGTAATATCTACACAAGCCTACATTTACGGTATAAGGTATGCGTTTATCCCCTTTTACATCACCTACTCGCTAATAAAAACCGTGGTATTTGCCTTCCTAATCACCACTATTTCTGCATTTTATGGTTACCGCGTTCAGGGCGGGTCGCTCGAGGTGGGCCAGGCAAGTACCAATGCGGTTGTCGTCAGCAGCGTCTTTATTCTCCTGTTTAACCTAATTCTAACCCAACTGCTACTGTCGTGATTACGGTTAAAAATCTGTCAAAATCGTTTGATGGCCGAATGGTGATTGACAATATAACGGCCACGTTTGAAAAGGGAAAAACCAACATGGTAATCGGCCAAAGCGGTTCGGGAAAAACCGTCCTGCTGAAGTGCATAGTAGGCCTGCTGGATGTGGATGAGGGAGAAATTTACTACAACGACATTCAGTTTAACGCCCTTTCGTTCAAAAAGAAAAAAGAAATACGACAAAAAATAGGCATGCTTTTTCAGGGGGCAGCGCTATTCGACTCGCAAACCGTTGAGGAAAATGTGATGTTTCCTCTTAACATGTTCACCAACATGGCCATTGCGGAGAAAAAGGAGCGGGTGGCCTTCTGCCTCAAACGGGTAGATATTGTTGGGGCCAACAAGCTTTACCCGGCTGAGATTAGCGGCGGCATGAAAAAGAGGGTAGCCATTGCCCGCGCCATCGTTTTAAACCCCGAGTTTCTGTTCTGCGATGAGCCAAACTCAGGACTTGACCCCAAAACTGCAGTGGTAATTGACCATCTCATTAAGGAAATCACCGAAGAGTATGGTATTACTACCATCATAAATACGCACGACATGAACTCCGTGATGGGCTGCGGGGATAAGGTGATGTTCATCTACAACGGTAAAAAATGGTGGGAAGGAACCAGGTTCGACGTGTTGGATAGCGACAATCAGGAACTCAATGACTTTGTTTTTGCCTCCGCACTTACCCGCAAAATAAAAGGAATGTAGCAATATACTACCCGTGCATTTTTGCCCAGCTTAGCTTTTCTTTGTCTAAAATCTCAATATAAGTTCCCTCAATAAGAATAATCCTATCCCGTCTAAACTCCGAGAGTATTCTAACCACGTTTTCGACCCGCATATCAATGAGCTCGGCTATCTCCCGACGCGAAACCGGCAGGTTAAACCGTGTGGAATGGTAAATTTCGTTGGCAAAAAAGCAAAGTATGTAGGCTACACGCCCTCTAAGTTGAAGAAGATCGATATCGAGCCTGCTGCCTATCAGCAAATCGGAAACCCTCGAAATCTTGGCAAGTAAATTCCGTGCAAACTCCCCGTTGCTCCCAACTAAATTCATTACCATGTCGTACTCCACGCTGCAGTAACTCGAATCCTCAATTGCAACAATGGAGTAGTTGTACGTTTTAGAAGAAAAAAGGCTGAGCAGCCCAACAAAATCGTTTGGAGTAGCAATTCCCACTATTTGCTCCCTCCCTTCAGCGTTGGTGCGGCAGAGCTTGGCCAGCCCATCCCTTAAAAAAATAAAACCCTCTATACTGTCGTTCTGGCGGGCAATTGTTTCACCTTTTTTGGCATGCATTAGCACTTTGCTCCTCGACAGCTCCTCCAGCTGGTAATCGGGAAGCGAAGCAAACACCTCGGAACGAAATCCGCACGTCAGGCATTCGGTACCCGGACACACTTCAGCCTTCATATTCAAATATGTTGATAGTTATCAATATTGATTTTTAACAAGATTTAAAACTATACATTTTATTTAAAAAGACTTGAAATTTGAGCTGAAATTTATAAGGAAACCTTTGCATTTACAGCTGCTATAAAAATGAGCCGGTTGAAACAGTCATAAATGGTTTGTTATACCAATCAGAAGCATTGTTTGACTGCTGGAAGATACGCCATAGCGTTAGAATTGGTTAACAAGTACAAATAGCTGGCCATTTAGGTGATAAGCCCTCATGTAGTACAGCGTGCACAAACAGGAATGAACAACAGGGTATTACTTGCAAGGTTGGCAAAGCAAAAAAATGGTTGTTCAATTAGCTCTACCCCCGATACCCAAAAGGTATGGTTTAATGTATAGGAGATTTGAAAACTAAAAAAATATACGTATGAAAAGAATCGTAATACTTGGTGCAGGAACAGGTGGCACTATAATGGCCAACAAGCTTCGTAAAGCGTTGGATAGGGAACAATGGGAAATTACCATAGTGGATAAGGATCCGGTACATTACTATCAGCCAGGATTGCTCTTCATCCCATTTGGGATATACGGCAAGCAGGACGTAGTAAAACCAAAGGCCAGCTTCATCCCTGCAGGAGTAAACTTTATTATCAACGAAATTGAACGGGTTGACCCGGCTAAAAATAGGGTTTACCTCGCTAACGGTCAAACGCTAGATTACGATTTCATGATAGTTTCAACCGGCACCTCCATCAGACCGGAAGAAACTCCCGGGTTGCTGGGTAACGAGTGGGGTAAGAGCATTTTTGATTTCTACACCTTCAACGGGGCAGTTGCCCTTCAAAACTTTCTGAAGTCGTGGGAAGGAGGCAACCTGGTTCTTAACATAGCCGAAATGCCCTATAAATGCCCAGTAGCACCGCTCGAATTTGTTTTCCTGGCCGATGAGTTTTTCGTAAAAAAAGGGATAAGAGACAAGGTCAACATTTTTTACTCTACACCCCTTTCGGGTGCATTTACCAAGCCAAAGGCAACAAAAATGCTGGGCGATCTCCTTCAGGAAAAAAATATCAACCTGATTCCCGACTTTTACCTAGAAAGGGTGGATGCAGAAAACAAAAAAATTATCTCCTATGATGGTCGGGAGCTGCCCTTCGACCTGCTAACGATTATTCCTGTGAATAAGGGCGCTGATTTCATTGAGCGAAGCAGTATGGGCGATGACCTCAACTATATTTCAACCGACAAGTACACCCTACGCTCCGAGAAATGGAGTAATATATTTGTTCTGGGCGATGCCAGCAACCTTCCAACATCAAAGGCCGGTTCGGTAGCCCATTTCTCCTCGGACGTAGTTTTCGACAACCTCATTTCGTCAATCGAGGGGAGACCGCTGATGGCCAAATTCGACGGCCATTCAAACTGTTACATCGAGACCGGGTTTGGCAAGGGGTCGCTGATTGATTTTAA
>DCDD01000028.1 GCA_002316235.1 Bacteroidales bacterium UBA1064 | reverse complement strand
TACAGCTCATCGGCACAAATTCTATACTTTCCTGCCGGACTTTGCTCACGCAAGCAAAAGGGTAGAATTGAGGACCTGGAATGGAAAAAAAATTTTATTGTTAAAGCCATTAAACATGAGCGGGACGTGGTGCCGGTATTTTTTGACGGGCGTAACTCCACCTTTTTTTACAACCTAGCCAGGTTACGGGCTAAGCTGAGGATTAAAACCAACATCGAGATGCTCTACCTTTCCGATGAAATGTTCAGGCAAAAAGGAAAGAGCATTACGGTTAAAATAGGTAAGCCTATCCCATTCAGCACCTTTGACAACACCAGAAATGCCCATGAATGGGCTCAATGGGTTAAGCATGTGGTTTACCAGATGAAGCCCGCTTCATAAACTGTCAAATTGATGCAGTAAAAAACCAACCCAGTAAACTCCAATTCTAGAAGATACTAGCCATGCAGGAAATAATCGAACCGGTTGACCGGAACCTACTAATGGCAGAACTCACCCCCGAGAAGTTCGTTAGGAACACCAACAATGCGGAAAATGAGCTCTACCTCTTTACCGCCCATGATTCGCCCAACCTGATGCGCGAGGTGGGCAGGCTAAGGGAATTTACTTTTCGCTCTGCCGGTGGGGGCACCGGAGAGGAGGTTGATATAGATGAGTACGACATCTGCGATAACTGCTACAAGCAGCTTATTGTTTGGGATCCAAAGGAAAGGGAAATACTTGGAGGATACAGGTTCCACAGCGTTGACCCCTCAAAGGGCGATGAAATTAACCTCTCCACCAAGCACCTGTTTAATTTCTCTGAAAAATTTGACAGAGAGTATATCCCTAAAATGATTGAGCTGGGACGCTCTTTTGTTCAGCCTAAGTACCAGTCGCTCAGCAGGGGTGGCAAAGGACTTTACGCCCTTGACAACCTGTGGGATGGGCTGGGCGCCCTTATCGTGCTTAACCCCCACATCAGGTACTTCTTCGGCAAGGTTACCATGTACCGCTCCTACAACGTAGAGGCTAGAGACACACTCCTCTACTTCTTTGAAAAATACTTTAAGGACAACGAACAGCTCGTTACAACCATACATCCAATTGAGGTGAACATGGATCGGGATAAAATGGAAAGGCTATTCACCGGAAAAAACTACACGGAGGATTACAAAATTCTATCGCACAAGATAAGAGAGCTTGGCGAGAAAATTCCCCCCCTCATTAACGCCTACATGAACCTTAGCCCATCCATGAAAGTTTTTGGCACGGTTATAAACCCCTACTTCGGAAATGTTGAAGAAACAGCAATTCTTATAACTATTCCGGATATTTACCAGCATAAAATGGAAAGGCACACCGGCACATTCGTGAGGAAGCTGGCCGGTAAATACCTAAGACCCTACCGAAAGGAAAGCTGACCGCAGGGGAGCAGAAAACCCTGCTCAGCCGGGTTCAACCAGCAAAAGATTTACCATGACAGCACGGACAGAGAAAGTTCACTGTTACTGGTATGCCCTGTTGTTACGGCCCTCAATAAAGTTGATAAACGAGTTGTTCACCACCCTATTTCCACCCGGAGTAGGGTAGTTGCCGGTGAAGTACCAATCGCCCAAATCGTTGGGGCAGGCCAGGTGAAGGTTTTCGATTGACTGGTACACAATTTTAACCTTAGCCCTCATATCCTTTGGGGTTAATAGCTGGGCGATTTTTTCGGCAAGTTGATCGTCCGTAAACGGGCTGTAAATCTCCTTGACGTAATTCACAATTTCCTCTTTAGGCAGATATTGCTGTTCCTTACACTTCCGGTAAACCTTGTTGATGATGGCCTCCTGACCTGTATCGTGCAGCAATCCAACAGCGGCCTTGAAAGCTACAAAATCGCTAAGCTTGGCCATATCGATGCCGTAGCAATCGGGATAGCGAATTTGAGGTGAGGAGGACACCACCACAACGCTTACGGGATTTAGCCTGTCGAGTATTCTTAGAATGCTCTCCTTTAGGGTGGTTCCCCTTACTATTGAATCGTCAATCACCACCAGGCTGTCTATCCCCGGCCTGATGGCGCCATAGGTAATGTCGTACACATGCCCAACAAGATCCTCCCTCCCCTTATCCTGGGAAATAAACGTACGAAGCTTAACATCCTTAACGGCAATTTTTTCGACTCGTAACCGAATGGCGATTACCTCATCCAAATCGCTCTCGGTCAATGAGCTGCTCTTTTCCAAAATCATCCGCTTCTTCTCCACCTTCAGGTAATCCTCCACCCCCTTAACCATGCCGTAGAATGCCGTTTCAGCGGTGTTGGGAATATAAGAAAACACAGTATTGGAATGGTCATAATTAATGGCCTTCAGGATTGCCGGGGTTAGCAGTTCGCCCAACTTTTTACGCTCCTGGTATATATCCCTGTCTGAGCCCCGTGAAAAGTAAATCCTCTCGAATGAGCATGACCTTCGTTGCTGGGGTACCCTTATCTCCTCATGGGTGATAGTTCCGTTACGCTTGATAATCAAGCCATAGCCTGGGTTAACCTCCTTAACATCATCGGTTGCAACATTCATAACCGTTTGTATGGCCGAACGTTCAGAAGCCACAACGGCAAATTCGTCGTTTAAATAGTAGAACGCTGGACGAATGCCCCATGGGTCGCGAATTACAAAGGCATCGCCATGACCAATAAGACCGGCAATGGCATACCCACCGTCAAAATCCTTTGTTGCTGCCTGAAGTATCTTGCCAATGTTAATGTTCTCGGCAATTAGCTTGCTAATCTCCATGTTGGAGTACCCCTCATTCTTATACTGTCGAAAAACCTGCTGGTTTTCCTCATCCAGAAAGTGGCCAATCTTTTCCAGAACAGTTACGGTGTCGGAGTAATCACGTGGGTGCTGCCCCAAGCTTACCAGCTTGTTAAAGAGCTCATCCACGTTGGTCATGTTAAAGTTCCCGGCCAGAACCAGAGTACGTGATTTCCAGTTGTTGTCGCGCATTACGGGATGAACGTAATCTATGGAGTTGTTTCCAAAAGTACCATACCTTAAGTGGCCCAAGTATATTTCACCGGCAAAGGGAATATTTTCCTTAGCCCAGGCCGAATCACCGGCTAGTTCAGGTCTATGCCCGTACTGGTTAATGCTCCTATTAACGGCATCAAAAATATCCTTAATGGAAGAATCCGAATTAGAACGCTCCCTGTCGATGTACCGCTTCCCCGGTTCCAAATCGAACTTAAGAGAGGTTAGCCCTGCTCCATCCTGTCCACGGTTGTGCTGCTTTTCCATTAGAAGGTACAGCTTCTGAAGCCCATACTGCCATGTGCCGTACTTAAGGTGGTAGTACTCCATAGGTTTAAGCAGCCTAATAAGCGCAATACCACATTCGTGTTTAATCTGCTCGCTCATTTTATGTTTCCTGTATGATAAAAAAAGGTAGATTAATCTACCCGTTTACAATATTCCTTTTTTATTACGAGAAAGGGTTTCCAAAACCTTACTGGCTATAGACTGGGAGTTGAGCCCATACTTCTGCAACAGCTCGGCTGGAGTACCAGACTCTCCAAAGCAATCGGGCATTCCAACAATTTCCATTGGCGTTGGGCAATATTTCCCAAGAACTTCGGCAACAGCTCCACCAAGTCCACCGTTTACCTGGTGCTCCTCAACAGTAACCACAAAACCGGTATGGTGGGCTATATCTACAAGTAGTGGTATATCTAAAGGCTTAATTGTGTGAATATTAACCACCATAGCATTAACCCCTTGCCCGGCCAGAATATGGGCAGCCTCGATTGACTCCCAAACCTCATGCCCGGTAGCTACAATTGCAACGTCGTCGCCATTCATAAGAACCTGCCCCTTCCCCACCACTAGCTTCTGATCCTCATCGGTAAAATTGGGGACGGGCTCACGACCGAAGCGAATGTAAACAGGCCCATTCACCTGCTGCATAGCAGCAATGGTAGCAGCCCTGGCCTGATTGGCATCGCACGGAGAAATAAGGGTCATATTTGGTAATGCCCTGAGGTAGGCTATATCCTCCAGCGCCTGATGGGTAGCACCATCGGGGCCAACCGATATTCCGGCATGAGCACCACCTATAATAACCTTAACGTTGTTGTAGCATATTGAAATTCGTAGCTGGTCGGCAGCGCGTAGTGCGGCAAAAACGCCATAGGAGGAAAATACAGGAAGTTTTCCGGCCAACGCCAAACCTGCTGCCACTGCGGTAATGTTCTGTTCGGCAATACCAAAGGAAAAAAAACGTTCAGGGAACCTACGCTTGAAACCATCCAACCCAACCGAGGCGGTTATGTCGGCACCCAGCACCACCACGTTGGGATTGAGCTCCCCAATATCAACCACTCCCTCACCAAAGCCCGTTCGGGTAGCCTTATCGCCTTTATTCCTGAACTGTTCCATTTTGTAGAGATAAGTAGTGAGCGTGTAGCTCATCAAGAAACTTTTCCGCCTCGGTAGGGCTTGGTGCCTTCCCATGCCAGCGGTAATCGTCCTGAATGCTTTTAACGCCATATCCCATAAGCGTTCTGGCAATAATTACCGTAGGTTTCACATCACCATGCTCTGCAACTTCAAAGGTTTCAACCAGCTGGGCAATATCATTTCCATCACACTCCAGCACCCTCCAGCCAAAAGATTCCCATTTTGCTCTAAGGGGCTCAAGCCCCATAACCTCCGATGTTCGGCCATCAATCTGACAGTCGTTTCTATCAACCAGGGCAATCAGGTTATTGAGTTTATGATGGGCAGCGCTCATGGCTGCCTCCCAGATTGATCCCTCCTGTAGTTCCCCATCGCCATGGATGGAAAAGACCCGCCATGGGGCTCTATCAATTTTAGCGGCCAGAGCTAAGCCTACTGCTACCGAAAGTCCCTGACCAAGCGAACCTGCTGAAAGTTCAAGTCCGGGCAATCCATGATCCCTTCCGGGATGTCCTTGTAGGCGCGAGCCCAGCTTTCGTAAGGTGAGAAGTTCCTCCCTGGGAAAGTATCCCGAGTTGGCCAAAGCGGCGTAGAGCACCGGGGCAGCATGTCCTATAGATAGTATCAGCCTGTCCCGCTCGCTCCAACCGGGCTGAAGCGGACGGTGATGCAGAACTTGCCAGTAGAGCACTGTAAAAATATCGGCAAGCCCTAACGAGGCTCCGAGATGGCCTGAACCAGCTGAGGCTAAACTCCGAACGACATCCTCCCGAAGTTGTTTCGATACCTTTAGAAGCTGGTGCAAGTTTGCCTGGACCATAACGCTACTCCAGTGGTGGAAAGTTAATCCATTGCGGAATTATAAATGCTTTAGGGTAATCTACAAGAAGCTGGTGGTAAAGTTTTTGAGCGCTCTCCCGAGTACGGAAATCACCCACCGAAATTTTCCAGTAGGGATTGTCGTAGCTTTGGTAAACTCTAATATCAGGGTACTTTTCCATAAAAGCATTCATCACTGCCTCGGAGTTGCGACGAGCGTTTTGCCCCAACTCCAGGAATATGCGAATACGAAAACCGTTCATCCCCGGATTCTTAGCATTCTGAAGT
>DCDD01000037.1 GCA_002316235.1 Bacteroidales bacterium UBA1064 | reverse complement strand
AAGGTGGCACCCGTTTACAACTTCTTAAGCGTTTCGCTAGGGGCTGCCGTCAAAAAGTTAACCGATATGCCCGATATATGCTCAGTTCCTTTAAGCTACAAGGAGGTTTCAGAAGATACCTACACCTACAAACTCGAAGGGTTGATTAACTTCATGCAGAACTACATCAGGGATATCAACACCAACCCAAAACTCATTAAAAAGGACGCCTTTAAGCTCTACAACAAGAACATGAAGCAAATTAAAAACAAGGAGTTATGGGTAACCGAAAGCAGTCTTGATAAAACCACCCGTGCCCTAACTGACATCAGGAACAACTATAAGTACTCCATCAAGGTTGTTAAACCCGAGGATATTCAGAAAGCCATTTTGGAACGCAACCCGAATGTAGTATTCCTACACAAGGTTGGTCCCGAGGGAACAAGGCTGCAATGGCGCGTCTGGAAAATGATTATTGGCGCTGGCGATGGGATGATGTACTACTACGACATGCATACCATCTCGAAATCAGCCGGTGATGGATTCCTGGTTAAGGACTTCAAAAAGATTGGCAGCTAAATAGCATTACACTAACCAACCGCTGGTTAACATGCTTCGCCAGCGGTATTTTTTATACCCTGTAACAGCGAAGTAAATGGCCGACGAAAAAATTATTTTCTCCATGGTTGGGGTGTGTAAAACATTTCCACCTCAAAAAAAGGTGCTGAACAACATCTACCTGTCGTTCTTCTACGGCGCCAAAATTGGAATAATTGGGCTTAACGGCTCCGGAAAGTCAACCCTGCTACGAATAATTGCCGGGGTTGAAAAATCCTTTGATGGCGAGGTGGTATTCTCGCCGGGCTATTCCATTGGCTACCTTGAACAGGAACCACATCTCGACGAAAGCAAGACAGTAAAGGAGGTTGTTCAGGAAGGTGTTGCCGGAACAGTTAAACTTCTTGAAGAATATGAGGAGCTGAATGCCCGATTTGCCGAGCCCATGGACGACGAGCAAATGAATAGGCTCATCCAAAGGCAGGGTGAACTCACCGAGTTGATTGATCATGCCGACGCATGGAATCTCGATTCCAAGCTGGAGCGAGCCATGGATGCACTTAGGTGCCCCGAGGGCAGCACTCCGGTTAAAATCCTCTCAGGCGGTGAACGTCGTAGGGTAGCCCTATGCAGGCTGCTGCTCCAGGAACCCGATATTCTCCTGCTCGATGAGCCTACCAACCATCTCGATGCCGAATCGGTGCAGTGGCTCGAAACCCACCTGCAGCAGTATAAGGGAACGGTTATAGCCATTACCCACGATCGCTACTTTCTGGATAACCTGGCCGGTTGGATACTGGAACTTGACAGGGGTGAGGGCATACCCTGGAAGGGCAACTACTCGTCGTGGCTTGAGCAGAAAACTCAACGCCTGGCACAGGAGGAAAAACAGGAAAGCAAACGCCGGAAAACCCTTGAGCGCGAGCTGGAGTGGGTACGCATGTCGCCAAAAGCCCGTCAGGCTAAGTCGAAAGCCCGTCTATCGGCCTACGACAAGCTGTTGAACGAGGATGTCAAGCAGAAGGAGGAAAAGCTGGAGATTTTCATCCCCAACGGACCACGCTTAGGGAACTTGGTTATTGAGGCTAAAGACGTGGCAAAATCGTACGGTGAAAAGCTGCTATTTGAGCACCTGAATTTTATACTTCCACCTAATGGTATTGTTGGTGTAATTGGCCCCAACGGAGCAGGAAAAACAACGCTATTCAGGCTTATCATGGGCATGGAAACGCCCGACTATGGCGAGTTTAGAATAGGCGATTCGGTTAAGCTGGCCTATGTTGACCAGCAGCATCAAGCAATAGACCCGGAAAAAACTGTTTTTGAAGTTATTTCGGGCGGTCTCGATAGCATGATGCTTGGCAGCAGGACGATAAACGCCAGAGCCTATGTGGCCCGCTTCAACTTTAGCGGCGCCGACCAGGAGAAAAAGTGCGGAATGCTATCGGGTGGTGAGCGCAACCGGCTTCATCTGGCGCTAGCCCTGAAGGAGGAAGGAAACGTGCTGCTGCTCGACGAACCCACCAACGACATTGATGTGAACACCCTCAGGGCGCTGGAGGAGGGTCTTGAGGATTTTGCCGGTTGTGCAGTGGTAATTTCACATGACCGTTGGTTCCTCGACCGCATCGCCACCCACATACTTGCCTTTGAGGGAGATTCGCAAGTTTACTTCTTTGAGGGTTCATACACCGACTACGAGGAAAATAAAAGAAAACGGTTGGGCGATGAGGGTCCCCAACGAATTAAGTACCGCAAGCTAAAAGAGTAGCCAACCCTGAATGTTAAATGGAGTGAGCAGCCCAGCCATGAAACAGCCTATATGGCGGAATCTTCAAAAATTGAAGTGAACGTTGTAGCCTCGCTAATAGGCGTGAGTACTTAAGCTGCTATGGAGATCAGCAAGCCCCGATTATTTTACGAATCCAAGGAGAGGCTCATCCTATCTGGTTTTTTGGTAGTAAAGCTGTAACTTTTTCTGAAAAACCCTTTCGTTAGCCTCGTTGATATTCCTAATCAGCCCATCAATAATTGCAGTGCGACCCTCGAGTTCCTTTCCCGAAATCACCTCGCCATCAGAGTAAACGATTCTATCAATCCGGTAGCCGTTCATATCGAGAGTTAGTGCTACAGCTGCATTGTAGTCGTCAAAAATGATGATGGAGGGAAGGGTGTTAACGTTGTACTTAAGCACGGCAGAAATTACGCTGTTGCTTATATGCCTAATCTGATCCTCGCCTAAATACTTAGCACCAAGCAGCAACCTGATGAGGTTAATCTGTGCAACCTCCCGGTTCTTTTGTTGCCGAACCAGCTCTTCATACTTCTTTTGGGAAGTGTGCAGAAACAGGTTGGTAAACTGAAGTGGAACACCCTGAAGGTCTTTCAGGTCGTTTTCTTTCAGGCGTATCCTGTACTCCTTTTGCGCCAGCTTCTGGTTGTCAGGATAAAAATAGCTCCACTTATGTGTACGCTTGTACGATTGGGTTACGGGATTAGGCTTCCACCTGGTAGCGGGACGCTTGAATATGGGGTCGTTAAGCTTTAGGTTTTGCGACTCCAGGGCGTAAATCAAGCAGTTAACAAAGTGAATGTACCCACCGCCAAGATTGGAATGCAGCGCCGACCATAACGTTTTATAGCTAGCTGTGCGGTTGCTATCGGCCAGTGAGAGGCTGTCGCTGGTGTCGATTTTCTTACTCTTAATGTAGTCCACAAACTCCCTGTCGAGGGTTACCGGATAGTAGGTGGCAGAGTTGTCGGTAGTGTCAACAAACAAATCCCTCCCGGTGTGGTATAGGCCTCTAACATCAACAACATAGGCCGAGTCGTTTGCCAACCTAACATGCAGCTTGTAGTCAACGCCCCATTTCATGGCGGCAATGGTAGGTTGCAGCTGCTTCTGACCATATGAAGCAACGGGCAGCAACACTGCTCCGATTATCAAGTACCTTGCTTTCAAGCGATTGCTCGTTTAATTTTCCTTTATAAAAATAGGGAATTATTTGCTTGCTCAGCCAAATTTAACCAAAAAGTAGCTCTACGTAGTTTTATGCTGTGTAAGTCCCATGAAATCATAATGCTCAAAATTTCCAGTATATCTGTTTTTTAGCATGTTAGTGTCAATCCTGATTTCCGATAAACTTCAAGTCCTTAACCCTAAGCTGCAGGGTGGTAATGCCCCTGTAAACATTTTCGTAAATGTTGAAGCAGACGTTGAACGATTTTCCATTGTGGATATCGCGGTAGTACTCGCCCAGCTGGAAGGCAATGCCGTGGTAGATATTAGGATTGCCCTCCTCAGCCAGCGAAAGTTTAAGGTGTTCCTTATCGGGACCCACCAGCCGGCATTCGCCGTTATCCCTCACATTTTCAGCAGCAAAAACAGGCGACATGTTTCCGGGGCCAAAAGGCTGAAACTGCTTAAGTATGCGGTAGAACTTATCGTTAATGTCGCTCAGCTTGATTCTGGCGTCAATCTCAATTTGGGGCATCATAAGCTCCGGGGTGATGGTTTGGCTTACGTACTCCTCGAAACGGTTTTTAAAGTTCTCGACATTTTCAAGCTTAAGCGACAACCCGGCAGCGTACATGTGGCCACCAAAGTTTTCGAGCAAGTCGGAGCAGGCCTCTACCGCCTGGTAGAGATCGTAGCCCGGTACCGACCGTGCCGACCCGGTTGCCAAATCACCCGATTGCGTAAGCACAACTGTAGGCCTGTAGTAGGTTTCAATCAACCTCGAGGCAACTATACCCACCACACCCTTATGCCACGAAGGGTTGAAGAGAACCGTTGAATGGCAGTGCTGGAGCCTGGCATCGGCAGCAATCATCCTGAGCGCTTCGTGGGTGATGCTTCGGTCAACATTCTTTCGGTCGTTATTACACGAGTTTACCAACGATCCCATTTCGTATGCGGTTCCGTCATCGGCTGCGCAAAGCAAATCAACAGCCGATTTGCCCGATTCCATGCGGCCGGCAGCGTTAATACGAGGGCCTATTCGAAAAACAATATCGTCAATGGCTATTTTCTGTTTATCAATTCCGGCAATCTGAATGATTGTTTTAAGGCCCTTGGATGGGTTGGAGTTGATTTTTTCAAGGCCATAGTATGCTAAAACCCTATTTTCGTCGGTGATAGGAACAATGTCGGAGGCAATGCTAACAGCCACCAGGTCTATATGCTGGAAAAGTTCCTGCATGGGGGTACCGGTTTTAAGGCAGTATCCCTGAAGCAGCTTAAAACCTACCCCACAACCCGAAAGTTCCTTATAGGGGTAGTGGCAATCGGGCCGTTGCGGGTCAAGAACTGCAACCGCACCAGGCACCTGATCGCCAGGGAAATGATGGTCGCATATGATAAAATCTATTTTCCTCTGGCTGGCGTATAGAACCTTTTCGTTGGCCTTAATTCCGCAGTCAAGTGCTATAATTAGGCTGTAACCATTCTCAAAAGCGTAATCAATGCCCTTGTATGATATTCCATAACCCTCGCCATACCTGTCGGGAATGTAGTAGCCAATTTTAGAGTAACGCTGGCGAAAAAAAGAATACAACAGGGCAACAGCGGTTGTGCCATCTACATCGTAGTCGCCATAAAAAAGGATTGACTCTCCGTGATGAATTGCTGTAACTATACGGTCAACAGCCTCCTTCATATCCTTCATAAGAAAAGGATCGTAAAGATCGTCAAGAGATGGTCTGAAAAACCGTTTGGCCTCATCAAATGTCTTTATTCCACGCTGAACAAGTAGCGAGGCGAGTGTGTGAGGAATATTCAGCTCAGCAGCAAGCTTGTTAACGGCTTCATCGCCGTCAACATCCTTGAAAACCCAACGTTTATCCATTGTGCTTCCCTCCCTCATAGTTCGTAGCTAGCTTCAGGTTCGGAAAAAGCCGTGTGTTTACAGTAAAATTAAACTTTCTGGCAAAATGGTCTAAAATTCGCTGTTTCACCATTTCAGGATTCACCTCTTCTCCAAGTTCCCGCTGTAACGATGTAACGCCTTTATCGGTAAAGCCGCATGGGTTGATGTATCCAAAATAGTCGAGGTTTGTATTGATGTTGAAAGCAAGCCCATGCATGGTAACAAAACGGCTGGCCCGGACACCGATGGCGCAAATCTTCCTCTCCTTGCCCTTAATGCCGGCATCAAGCCAAACACCGGTAGCTCCATCAAGACGGTTTGCCGGTACTCCAAAATCGCCGAGGCAGTCTATAACCACCTGCTCAATAAGGCTGATGTATGATTTCAACGAGAGGCCAAAAGCCTCAAGGTTAAAAATTGGGTAGGCAACCAGCTGGCCGGGGCCATGGTAGGTGATGTCTCCGCCCCTGTTGATATGGTAGAAGGAGGCGTTGATACGCTTTAGCATCTCGTCGGAGACCAGGAGGTTGCTCCTTTGGCCACTTTTTCCAAGGGTGTAAACATGCGGATGTTCGCAGAACAGCAGGAAGTTCAGGTTGCCATCGCCCTCCGCCTTGTTTAGGCTTACCTCATCGAATAGTTTCTCCTGTAGATCCCATGCTTCCTTGTAATCTATTGTTCCAAGATCCGTAAAAATTACGTTTTGCATTATATGTATTTTTTCTTTTTCTCATGGTGGGTAAAGCATTTAAACACTATCAGGTCGAGTTCCAAACAGCTTCTGTGCCTTATCGGCATGGTAGGAGGAACGAACCATAGGTCCGGCTTCGGCAAATACAAACCCTTTTTGGCGGGCTATTCTGGCGTACTCCTCAAACTCTTCGGGAGTAACATAACGCTGAACGGGCAGGTTGTTCGGCCGAGGTTGAAGGTACTGGCCAATGGTTATCATTCTGCAGCCCACAGCGGAAAGATCGTCGAGGGTTTGAACTACCTCATCGAACGTTTCGCCTATACCCAGCATTATTCCCGATTTGGTTGTAAAACCCCTGCTGGCAATGTAGCTAAGGGTTTCCAGGCTGGTTCTGTATCGGGCTTTTGTTCTTACCTCAGGGGTAAGCCGCTCAACTGTTTCAAGATTATGCCCAACAACGTTGGGGTTTGATTCCAGGAAAATATCAATAAGATCGCTCCTCCCGTCGAAATCGGGGATAAGAACTTCTATCATGGTATTTGGGTTCACCCTACGAATAGCATTCACCGTGTTACGCCAGTGAGCGGCTCCCTGATCGGGCAAATCGTCTCGGTCAACCGAGGTGATAACGCAGTAGTTCAGCGCCATTAGCTGAATGGAGCGGGCAATTTTCTCTGGTTCATTTGGATTAGGTGGAAGGGGTCTTCCGGTGGTGGTAGCGCAGAATTTGCATGCACGGGTGCAAATATCACCAAGTATCATAAATGTTGCCACACCGTTTCCCCAGCATTCGCCGATGTTTGGACACATTCCGCTGGAACAAATCGTGTGTAAGCTATTATTCTTCACTATGCTGTCAACCCGTCTGTAACCCTCGCCTCCGGGCAACTTCACCTTTAACCAGGCAGGTTTTCTAACTTCTGTCATCCTTCAAAATTTTTACAAAGTAAAAAAAAAATTGGGGTCTTTCACGCTAAAAAATACCATTGCCCTGTAAATTGACGCTAATAAAAAATTATGCTGATCATAATGGTTTCATCTGTTCAAAATTTTCAGGTTTCCGATTACAGCTACTTTAGCTCATGCCTTTTAGGCATTTGGGCTGAGCGAATGTAACGCCTAAATCTTAGCTTCACCGGACTTGCAAGTAACGCCTGGTTGTTCATACGTGCTTATGCAAACTGTGTCCTGCCTGGGTACTTCATTAAAAATGAAGAAAGGTCAACATGAACTCTACAAAAGATAAACCGTAAGCAGCTATTGCCTTTAGACCATAAAACCATAATAAGCATAAAAAGTTTAGACGGAAGGGTAGAAATATTCGTCAGCAGGATTACCTGAATACCTTATTGTTCCTAAAACGGTGAGGTTAACCAGAATACGCTCTGCCTCAGTAGCCGGGAGAAACCCAATTTTGCAGAACTCGTCAATGGTAATGCGTGGATTCTGTTTGAAATGTTCAAACAGGGCTGTTTGCGCATTGGATAGGTTAAGACCGATGGATTTGCGCGAACGTTCCGCCTTCCAAATTTTAAGCTGGGTTGATGTAACCACCATGTTTTCGTCGGCTATCCGGATGTAGGCCTTGTAATGCCCATTCTTATCGGGGGCTTTATGGGGGCGTAATTTTGAAGGTTTTACCTTCACTTCCAGAACGGTTTTGGCGTTCATGTTCCACTTAACCACCTCAAAAGGTACTTCGGGCCTGCAGTAAAGTGTTGAGGCAGCTTCGACCATGTAGTACTCCTCATCGGTATCGACACCCGTAATGCTGCCGTTATCCTTTACCCCAACCAGCAGCGTCCCGCCCTGGGTGTTTGCAAATGCAGCCAATGAACGGGCAATCTTTTTTGAATCGGTGATGGAATGCTTGAAATCGAGGGTCAACCCCTCCCCCATGCCAATTAAATTAGTAATGTACCTACTCACAACTTTCTCCTCCCCCTGCATGGTAAAAAAATTCGAATTTATCAGGCTACGAATCGCTTTTAGCTTCTCCCCATCGGTAATGAGGCAGCTCAAGCCCTGCCAAATCAATCATCCTGAAAACGACAGTCCTAACCAGCTCTTCCATGGATGAAGGGCGGCTATAAAACGATGGGCTGGCCGGAACAATAATACCGCCTGCGAGGGTAACGGTTCGCATGTTCTCAATATGTATAAGGCTCAAGGGTAGCTCTCTCGGCACTACGATCAGCCGACGTCGCTCCTTGAGCATAACATCGGCTGATCGACAAATCAGGTCGGAGCTGGTTCCTGCAGCTATTCTTCCCAAGGTTCCCATGGTGCAGGGCGCAATAAACATCGTGTCGAACCCAGCCGATCCGGAGGCCACAGGAGCAAACAGGTTGTTGTTGTCGTAAACGCGGAAAGGAGCAGAAAAAGGTGGAATATGGCCAAGCTCAAACTCCCAAACTGCACGCCCGTTATCGGAAAAAATAAGCGCTACCTCCTCCAGCTGATCGGAAAGCTCATCCAAAATCTCTAGCAGCGAACGGGCATATATGGCACCGCTGGCGCCTGTTACCCCCACTACAATTTTTCGTCCCATGTCAAAATCAATAGTTAGCAGTCCGGACGTTTGCCTACAGCATTCTACTTGTTATATTGCCAACAAATGTATCAAAAAAACTTTCAACTTGTTGATTTTGTTCACACGCCAATCCGGCTTAGCGTGTCGTTAGCTAACTATTTACCATGGCGCTAAGGACATTATGGGTAGCTGCTTTATTCCGATTTAAGCAGGAAGGTGCATCACAATCCATTTACAGCTCAAGGCTTTGGTGAATCACTTTTAACCGCCCAGGTAGAAAGCCACAGCGTCGGCACATCGTTCGCCGTCAAAAGCAGAAGAAACTATACCACCGGCATAGCCGGCGCCCTCTCCGGCAGGAAATAGCCCTTCCACCCCTACATGTTGAAGAGTTTCGGGGTTACGGGGAATTCTCACAGGTGATGAAGTTCTCGACTCCACTCCCAGCACAACCGCCTCGTTGGTGAGGAACCCTTTCATTCTTGCACCAAATGCCCTGAACCCTTTCCTAAGCCTAAACCCAATATCATCTGGAAGCCAGGCGTGAAGTTCGGAGGAAGTAATGCCGGGATGATAGGAACAGCTTGGTAAGCTCGCCGAGTAGTTTCCATCCACAAAGTCAACCAACCGCTGTGCAGGAGCTTTTACACCAAAACCGCCATGAAGGCTGGCCAACTCTTCAAGGTAGTGCTGGTACTCCACACCGGCAAGCTCCCCATATTTGGAGTAGGACTTCAAATCGTCGAGCCTAACCTCAACCACTATACCCGAGTTTGCCCAGCGGGAGTTTCGAAGTGAGGGGGACATGCCATTCACCACCACCTCGTTGGGTTCAGTGGCAGCAGGAACAATGAACCCTCCCGGGCACATGCAGAACGAGTAAACACCCCTTCCTTCGACCTGCTGCACAAGCGAGTAGGATGCTGCTGGCAAGTAGTCGCCCCGAGGAGTACCATGGTACTGTATGGAGTCAATAATAGCCTGAGGATGCTCCACCCGAACACCCATGGCAAAGGGTTTCGCTTCTATCTGAATTTGTTGATTCAACAGCATGGAATACACGTCGCGAGCGGAATGCCCGGTTGCCAGTATGCAGGCCTTGGCCTCCACAAGTCGGCCATCGGAAAGTTTAACACCCGTAACCCTGCTCCCGTCGGTTTTAATACTTTCAACCCGGGAGTTATATAGAATTTCGCCCCCGTAGCTAATGATTGTCTCCCTGATTTTCACAATAATGCCGGGCAAGCGATTTGTTCCAATGTGGGGGTGCGAATCGAAAAGTATATCCTCGCTAGCCCCGTGGTTACAAAGGATGTACAACACACGATTGTAATCACCTCTTTTTCGCGAACGGGTGTAGAGTTTCCCATCGGAAAAGGTTCCTGCACCTCCTTCGCCAAAAGCATAGTTGGAATCGGGGTTGAGCTTATGCTCCCGGTTTAGCAGGGCAACATCCCTTTTGCGGGCGCTTACTTCTTTGCCCCGCTCTACCACTATTGGCTTGTAGCCGTGTTCAATAAGCCTTAATGCGGCAAACAACCCAGCAGGACCTGCGCCAATAACTGCAACAGGAGGCGATTTGGAAACATCGCCATAGGTGAATTGGGGTTTACCGTCAGCAATAGGTTCATCCCTATCAAAAACCCTGATGCCAAGGTTTACCCTTACCTTTCCGTGTCGTGAGTCTATTGACCGTCGGGTAATAGTGTAATGGCCGACATCTTTAACACTCATTCCCAGCTTACTGGCAACTGCTTTCAGCAATAGCTGGCTGTTGGCCGCATTTTCAGGGGTGAGTTCAAGAATTATATCCTTAGCCATGGTGAAAAATTATCAGCATCAGTGTGAAAAAAAGGAATTTCTCCAAAAAATAGTGTTAAGCCCCTTCTCAATAATCCCTAAAACCCGGCGAGGTGAACAATTTATAGCTGATTGAGGGTATATCAAAATTCCGCGTATTACCCCAACTACAAGAAGATGGATGAACAGCCTGTTTTATGCTACACTTCCACTTTTCTACTCAAAATGGAAGGAAATCATTATCAGCCTGGAGTTCATAGCATCAACAGCATAGCGGTAGTTCTCGGCCCCCTCGGCATAGTCGCTTGAAATAACGTTGCCAATGCCTGCCGACCATTTCACCTCTGTTGAAAACTTAAAATATTCAAAAAAGAAGTCAACACCAAACCCGAACTCGTAGTAGAAATCCTGCTTTTGCAGCCTAACCAGTATTCCCTTTTCGACCTTAAGCCGTTTATAGGCAGCTAAATCAATACGGTAATCGCCACCCACGTATAGATACGGCCTAATGTTGCTGGTTCGCTCGGCAAGGTACTTAATGCCTAAAGGCAAATCAATAAAATTCGACTCAATATCCATTGTAGTTTCATGGGTAACCCGTCCATTTTCGACCTTAAAAAAATCGAGATTTCGCTGCCCAAAGGAGTAACCCGGTAAAAAGCGTAGGTGAAAATTTTCGGCTAGCCTTAAATCGGAAATAGCGTTTACATTTAAACCCGGGTTTATATGCGTAACCTCTGTGAAGTACTGGAACTGGGAGCTGTCGGCATTAAGCTCGGGAACGGAGCTGTTCTTAATATCAAAATCCATAATGTTGATGCCGATGGAGAAACCAAACCTTAGGGGTTTGCCAACGTCATAATCGGGATCGTTGAGAATGTTAGGCTTACGGTACTGCGCCTGAGCTGCAGTCACCGAGCACCAGATAACCGCTATTACAACAAAGATTTTCTTCAAAATAGTTATAAGCTCTTAGGGTAAAACATCTACGTAAAAAAATTACCTTGGATGAATGACTCTCAAACGGATACTGCACCTGAACATTTATGTACGATAGGTAAAGCCTGTTATCAAACGAGCAGGGTATAAAAAATATTGCAAACAATAGCTTAAACAGACGTCAAACATTCGTGGTAGGGTTTCTAATGATCGGTTGTTGAGTAAGCAATCAGGGCTTCTCCCCTGAAATGGCTTCATGCACAAAATGAATTTAAGGTTTAAAGCCTGTATATATTGAAGCAATCCCGAAAGTTAAACTCTTGCATGTGCAACCTGTAAACCCAACTTGCCTCATGATTTCTAAGAAATTCTCCTTCTCAGGAAATGCAAGTACCGATTCGGGCAGGTATTTATATGCTGTCCGGCTGCCCGAAATAATCCCCCCGAACAAAGGCAGCACGTACCTAAAGTAGAACCTGTAAAGCTGGGCAACAGGGAACTTATCGGGAATGGTAAACTCAAGTATGGCAAACTGCCCTCCATTTCTAAGGGTTCTATAGACCTCCGATAACCCCATTGACAAATCCTCAAAATTTCTTACCCCAAAAGCCACCATGGCAGCATCAAAAGAGTCGTTTTCAAAGGGTAGGTTCAATGCACTAGCCCTGTGGAGCGAAATCTGACCTGAAAGATTTTCGGATTCGACCTTTCTCTTGCCAATGGCCAGCATGTTCTCCGAAATATCCACCCCTGTAATGGAAACACCTCCATACTCCCGCGCCAGCAGCATGGCCAAATCGGCTGTTCCCGTGGCCACATCAAGAACCTTCTGTGGGTTACCCTTAGCTACCAGCCGGATTAACCGTTTACGCCACTTTCTATCAATTCCAAGGCTTAAGAAATGGTTCAAGAAATCGTAGTTTGAGGCAATGCTGTTAAACATGGCCTCAACGTTCTGGCTGCTTTTGTCAGGTGTTGGCATAAAGCGTTAGGAATACTAGGCCATGATCTTCTCCAGAGCAGTGTCGTAAAGCTGCTTCAAATCGGCAACAAATCCAAACGAAACATCGTCAATTCTGATCTCGGATTTGGTTACATGCCCCAGAGCGGTAAACGGGATGCCATGCTCAACCATGTAGTCAATGAAATGGGTTTCACGCGATGGAGAAACGGACACTACAATTCGACCCTGCGACTCACCAAACAGGAAAGCATCGGTTCGAATCTCGGCATCAGTAGTGATATCGAAACCCAGGTTACGGGGCATGGCACTCTCAAGAAGGGCAATAAAGAGGCCACCATCAGAAACATCGTGTGCGGATTGCACCAAATTCCTAGCAATCAGGTCGAGCAGTGCCTGCTGAATGGCAAATTCCTCATCCAGGTCAAAGAAGGGTGCAGGCGATTGCTTAATGCCGTGGTAGCTGTAGAGGTACTCCGATGAGGCTATGTCGTTGCGTGATTTGCCAATAAGGAAAATCATGTGCCCCTTTTCCTCAAAAGCCAGCGTTGTATGGTGGTTTTTGTTTTCCAGCATGCCAATCATACCAATTGTCGGAGTAGGGTAAACAGCTTCCTCCCTCCCGTTGATTGACGATTGGTTGTAAAAGCTTACGTTACCCCCGGTTACTGGAGTGTCAAACTTTTTGCAGGCCTTGGCCATTCCCTTAATGGCCTTAACAAACTGCCAGTAAACTTCAGGGTTGTAGGGGTTTCCAAAGTTCATGCAGTCGGTTATTGCCAAAGGAGTTGCACCGGAACAAACGATGTTTCGTGCGGCTTCGGCAACTGCAATCATGGTGCCAACCTCGGGGTCGGCCTTAACGTAACGCGAGTTGCAGTCAACGGTCATGGCCAACGCCTTGTTAAGCTCTTTAAGGTTGAAGACTCCTGCATCGGAGGGGAAGTTGGTAGTCATGTTGCCCGTTCCAATCATGGTGTCGTACTGCTGGTAAACCCATCGTTTCGAGGCTATGTTGGGATGGGCTGTCAGAAACCTTGCCACCTCAACTAGATCTGCAGGCTCAGGAATCTGATTCATGTTGAATTTTTTAAACTCCTTGTAGTATTCAGGCTCGCTGTACTCCCTGTCGTAAACCGGCGCACCACCGCCAAGCACCAGCGATGAGGCCGGAACCTTAGCAGCCAGCTCGTTGTGGTAGTAGAACTCGAGCGAATCGCCCGAAGTAACATTCCCGATAACAGCGTATCCTATATCCCACTTGTTGAGAATTTCCTCCACATCCCTTTCGCGACCCTTCTTAACCACCATCAACATTCGCTCCTGCGATTCGGAAAGCAGAATTTCCCATGCTTCCATGTTGGTTTGACGCAGAGGAACCTTGTCCAGATCTATCCTCATGCCATGCTTGCCCTTTTCGGACATCTCTGAGGTGGAGCAGATAATACCCGCAGCGCCCATATCCTGCATGCCCACTAGTGCACCTGTTTTAATAACCTCCTGGGTGGCTTCAAGCAAAATCTTCTCCTGAAAGGGATCGCCAACCTGTATGGAAGGAATGTCGTCGGCAGAATTCTCAGTGATGTTTGCCGAAGCAAAGGTTGCCCCATGAATACCATCCTTGCCGGTAGCAGAGCCCACAATATATACAGGATTGCCAACACCCTTTGCCACAGCCGATACTACGGAATCCTTCGACACAATTCCAACCGACATGGCATTTACCAGAGGGTTGGTGTTAAATGAATCGTCAAAGAAAACCTCTCCGGCCAAAACCGGAATGCCAAAGGCGTTTCCGTAGTCGCCAATTCCCTTCACCACTCCCCTCATTAGCCAGCGAGTTCTTTCGAGCTTAGGATTTCCAAACCTGAGGGAGTTAAGCTGGGCAACCGGACGAGCGCCCATGGTAAAGATGTCGCGGTTGATGCCTCCTACACCAGTAGCAGCTCCCTGGTAGGGCTCAACAGCACAAGGATGGTTGTGCGATTCTATTTTGAAAGCGCAAGCATACCCACCTCCTATATCAACCAGGCCTGCATTCTCGGCTCCAGCCTCTGCCAGCAACGCCGAACCCTTCCGGGGCAGGGTTTTTATCCACTTTATGGAATTTTTATACGAAGCATGCTCTGACCACATCACCGAGTAAATGCTCAACTCGGTATAGTTGGGCACCCTTCCCAGAAACTTTTTTATCATCTCAAACTCCTCGGGGAGTAACCCCAACTCCCTTACGGTGTCCATGGTAACTTCATGCTGCTGCATAGCCTGATGTTCAATCATAAATTATTGAATAAACCTTGTGCCAAAGATACACGACAATTTTCAATTTACGCAAGGTGGGGAGAAAAACCGAGGCATGCACCCACCGGCTAAGAATTGAATTGATAACAGTGATCCAGAATGTCTTGAACCTGTCAAAGCTGAACAGGTTTTCTTTACTTTTTACCCATTCACTTTAACCTAGTTAATACCAGCTGCTTTTCAAAAATATTAGCTGTTTACGATGTCCGCCAGACTAAATATCCGTACATAATTTATCTTTGAGTGTTTTAAAAATAAGCCATGCGTACGTTAAATCGTTTCAATAAGTTAATTTTACTTGTAGCTGCCCTAAACTACCATCAGGCGGCTGCACAAAATGGTATCCTGAAATCACCCTTAGACCTGAAACCTGCACTATCAGGCTATTTTGGTGAATTACGAACAGCACACTTCCACTCCGGCATAGATTTGCGGACAAATGGTAAAATTGGTTTTCGGGTTTATGCATCCGAGAAGGGGTATGTATCACGAATTAAGGTTAGCCCAGTAGGGTTTGGAAAAGTTATCTACATAACCCATCCAAACGGACTTACCACAGTTTATGCTCATCTCGACCGTTTTACAAATGCAGTTGCAGAATATGTAGAGAAGCAGCAGTACGCCAGCCATTCCTTTGAAGTAGAGCTATTTCCCAAACCAGGTGAGTTCAACGTGTCAAAGGGAGAGGTTATTGGCTTTTCCGGAAACTCGGGCAGCTCGGGTGGGCCTCATCTTCACTTTGAGGTTCGCAGTTCTGCAACCCAATGGCCCGTTTCACCATTGAAGTACCTTGATGGTAACTTTCTGGCCGATAACTCGGCCCCAACAATCAAAAGCGCATGGTTTTACGAGATTGACAGTATGGACTACCTAAACGATAGCATACTGCCAAACCCCATCAGCATTAAGAAAACAGGAAACCTGTACTTTGCTCCCGACACCATCAGAATTGCCGGAAAAAGCAGGATGGGTTTTGGAGTTGAGGCATTCGACATTATCAACGGGAGTAGTACAACCTGCGGCTTCCACAAGTTGAGCATGCTGGTAAATAACAAACAGACCTTTTCCTTTGCTGTTGACTCGTTTTCGTATGCAGAAACCCGGTACCTAAATAGCATTATTGACTACAGCATACGGCAACTTCGACAACAGGAAATTGTACGCCTGTGGGCTGATCCTGGTAATTTGTTTAGCGGATTAAAGGCAGACAAATCATTGGGAATTTTAACGGTTGAATCCGACAGCATTTATAAGATAACCATAGAACTTGAAGATTTTTATAAAAATACTTCCAAACTCGAGATGGTAGTAAAGGGAGTTCATCCGTTCAAAAACCGGGAATCAACCCCCGGCCTTTTGCGACACAGCTATGTGAGCTGGTGGAACAGCTATAGCTTCGATAGCAAGGATTACTCAATCTACATTCCCCGCCGAACCCTTTACCATGACATTCTCCTCAGGCATTCAGCTCTTCATACCGACAGCCTGGCATTTCCCGTAATTAGCATTCACCATGCGAGGACTCCCCTTAACGGGAAATTTACCCTAAGGGTAAAAATTGCAGGCGTTCCGGCCAACTTGCGTGATAAATGTTTTATTGGATACATTAATGGTAAAGGTATCGAGTACTGCTCCAGCCGGCAGGATGGACCCGACATGGTTACCAGCCCCGACAAGTTTGGGAAGTTTACCCTGGCTTTGGACACCGTTCCTCCACGCATAATTCCTCTAAATATTTCACAAAATGCGGATATTGCGGGTCAAAGCAGCATAAAAATTAAACTTACCGATAACTACGGAATTGGCACCTATTCAGGATTCATAGATGATGGGTGGGTTCTGTTTGAATGGGACCCGAAGACCAGCCTGCTAACCCATACCCTCACACCTAAAAGGGAAAGGCAAAACACCTGGCACACCCTTAGGGTCGAGGTAGCTGACCTGCTGAACAATAGGGTAACCTACACATGCCGATTCTACTGGTAGGCTTATTCTAACCACTTGTGCTTTCCATAGGAATCTCCATAATAAACAGAAGAAAAGGTTGAATGCTTGTAAACTTTTTCACCCTCCCAGGGCAAAATAAAGAATAACATTGGGTTTGCTCACTTTAAAGCCGGTAACTTATATGTACCTGGTAGTGAAATATAGTCCGCAAAAACCAACGTTTTTCCCTTACAACAACTTGCATTAACCTATTTTTATATTTGCTGGCATTAAAACCTTTGGCTGGCTATAAATTAAACCAATAGATATTTTATACTCAAACATTATAATACTCTAAAATGAAGTATCTTTGGTAAATGATATGCACCTATTGGTAGATGAACAACAAGGTAACCTTACCAGCAAATTCAAACCTAAAATTTAAGTTCTCCGGCTGTACGGTTGGCACATAAAAATTTTACAACTTTACCCT
>DCDD01000003.1 GCA_002316235.1 Bacteroidales bacterium UBA1064 | reverse complement strand
CCTGAGGCTATGTAGTCGAAAATCTTATTTGGCAGAGCAAGGCGGTAGTTCAACCCCAAATCCTCCTCAAGCGATAAGCCAAGCCAGGCCCTACCGGTTACATCGGGTAGCCTGTCCGGATCAACTCTGCCCATAAACTCAACCCTGTCGGTTAGCCCCCGCTCAATAGCTCTCCGCCTAAGAGGTATTTCTATATCGCCACTTCCAATAACCAGTAAGTGGTAGCAGGGGAGCCATTCCATCATGTCGATGGCGAGCTCTATGCCTCTCCCCACATTCAACGATCCTTGGTATATCAACGTTGGCTTCAAATCCCTATAAGGAGACTTATCACGCTTAACCGAAAAGTTACGAACAACAACGGGCTTAACTCCATACCTGGTGCTCAGCTCCTTGGCAACACCCTCTGAAACTGTAATGACGCATTTTGCCCTTCGAATACATACCCGCTCGGCAATGGCCCATAAACGTTTCTTAACAGGATGCCCTATTAGCTCTGGTATCTCGGTAAAAAGCTCATGGCTATCGTAAACCAAAGGTTTGGCTTTTAAAATTGAAGCCAGCCAGCACCCTGGAAGTGTATCCAAATCGTTGGAGTATATTAAGCTAGTGCGGGTAAAAATAAGGCGGGTTAAGATTTTAAGATTGTACTCGACATAAAACATGGGACCATCCGAAAACACACAACGAAAACGCTTTACTGCAAATTCAAAAGGTTTTTCATTCGGTAGTCCATGCCTCCTGAGGGCAAAAACGTTAACCTGATACCCATTCCTGGAAAGCGTGCTAGCTGCTCGTTGAATCCGCTGGTCGGTTATCAGATTTGAGGTAGTACAAAAACTTACTTTAATGGCTTTCATCCGGATAAATGTATGCTCTATAGTCCATAATTCCAAATCATACACCTTTTAGCAAGCTGGCAAATCCCATAATGTTTTTCAGCAAGAAAGCTAAATGGGACCATGCTGGAAGACCACTACTCAACATTATTCAGAATGAAATCGCGTTGAGCCTTGAGCAGGTTAACGGTGTGCAGCATGATATTCTTAATTTCGTTGATGAGCCCGAGGTACAGAACGCTGTTTCGGGTACCGGTTACACCCTGCTTAATTCGCTTAACCTGATTTTTTCTTGCCTCGTTAAGCTTGTCAAGAATGTCCTGCTGCTTGCTTACAACCTGTGGAACTCCGGTAAAGTCGTTATTCTTTATTATTTTCATTATCTCCTGAAAGAAATCCGAAACCTGGTTGCTGATGGTTGTTAACTCAATGGCCTGATCGGTAGTTAGCCCCTTGTGCTGGTTCTCAATGTGCTTAAGGCTGGGCTCGGTTATAAACGAGAGTGAATGGGCAATCTCCCTGAGGTAATCAACCACCTGAACGTAGTAGTGGCCTGTTTCGACAGAATCGGCTTCCAGCTTCTTTAGTGTCTGATAGATGTTGTTTTTAAAATTTTTGGCATTAGAATTAAGGTCAGCTACGCGGTTGTTGACCGTTCTAAGCAGCTTCCTGTTTTCGGAGGTTAACCCGTCAATGGTTTGGGAAAACACCTCAACCACATCTCTTAGGGAGTTGTTAACCCCCAATGTGCATTTTTCAACAACACTCTTATCGGTAATTAGCTCTGCACCAACATCCCTATTCTGATTTCTACTGCGGTGAATTAAGTTCGACCTGATGAGCAGCCAACCGGCAAGAATGGCTAACCCTACCAGGGCAAAAGCTTTCCAGTAGAAAAGAGCAGCAGCAACAACAAACGATACGATAAAGGTTATGAGAGCTGTAAAGAACCAACCTGCAATCACGGTAATAACACCGGTAACCCGGTAAACAGCGCTTTCCCTTCCCCACGCCCTATCGCTGAGCGAGGTTCCCATGGCAACCATAAAGGTAACATAGGTGGTAGAAAGCGGTAGTTTTAGGGAAGTTCCCAAGCTGATGAGAATGCTGGAAACCACCAGGTTAACAGAAGCACGTACCAAATCGAAAGCAGGAGCATCCTTGGGGTTTTTTACCACTAAAGCCTTACTTAAATCGAATCTCCGGGAAAGAAATGATTTAATGCGTAGTGGAGTGATTCTCCCAACACCTTCAGAAAAAGAACGGGATATACGCACAATAGACCTGGAGAGCTGGGTGCTGCCAAAACGTTCAGCCCCGCTATCCTGGTTGGCCAGTCCAACTTCGGTATTGGTAACGGTTCGTGCCTTACGGGATGTCCATAGGGTAATCACCATAACCAATCCTGCAATTAGTAGGTAAAGCGTATTTGTTGAGACCGGACCGGCCAAATCGGTCATCAGCAGCTGGTCCGGTGCCACTCCGGGGTTTGCCAGGTGTACCTGGTAGGTTTTGAGCGCCGCCATGGTGGGGCCAATAAAGTTTACCAGGTCGTTACCGGCAAACGAAAGGGCTAGGGCAAAAGTACCCGCCAACACAACAAACCTTAGGATATTCCATTTGAAGATGGATATGGCCAGCTGAAAAATAATGGTCCACCCGGTAAAGCTCAGGAGGAGAATCACCATGGTGTGCTGGTTAATAAAGTTCAGGGTATCCGGCGAAACCAGGGCGGTGCTGTTGAGACCCTTCATGGCAATAAAGTAGGTAATGGCCGTAAGGGAGATTCCTCCCCAAATACTGCCAACGTACTTCATGCTACGGGTGTAGTTGAAGGTGAAAAGCACCCGGGCAATGTACTGCACAATTGTGCCGATAAAAAATGCTATTACCACCGATATAAAAATCCCCGATATCATAGCCAGCGCCTTGGCCGTGTTGATGTAGCTACCTAAATCGGCAATACTTTCGTTGTTTTCTGAAATCTTAAAAATTGAAATGGCAACTGCGGAGCCAAGCAGCTCGAAAACCAGTGATACCGTAGTGGAGGTAGGCAGACCGAAAGTATTAAAAAAATCTAGCACAATAACGTCAGTAAGCATCACAGCCATGAACAAGGTCATGATCTCGCTCATGTAAAACTTTTCGGGACGGAACACCCCCTTCTGGGCAATCTCCATCATTCCGCTTGAAAAAACCGCGCCAACCAGCACCCCAACCGAAGCCACCAGCAGAATCCAATGGCGTGCGGCAACACGCGATCCGATAGCCGAATTCAGAAAGTTTACCGCATCATTGGCTACGCCAACCATTAAGTCGGATATTGCCAGAACGAACAGTAAAATAAGGATTATAAGGTAGTATATCTCCATGGTTAGGGAGTTAACAAATAGTTAGCAAAGATAAAATAGCCCGTTAAAATGGTTAGCCGTGGGGGATTACGCTTTTGTTAAGACATTGTTAAGTGAATATTAACAATTACCCATTTTGTTTGCCGGCTATCGCCCTGAGTATATCCCTTTTTCGAACCGAAACGGGCACTTCATCGCCGTTGTCCATCCTTATGGTAGGTGAGGGAAATCGGAGAACTTCCTTAACATGCCTTTTGTTGATAAGGTGCGATTGATGGCAGCGAATAAAACCCTCAGGAGCTAATAGCTCCTCATACTCCTTCAGAGTTTTAGACACCATGACACCCTGCTCGGTAGTAAGGATGAACTCGGTGGTGTTGTTATGCGACTCACAACGTACAATTTCATCGGTTTCTACAACCCGTAGTCCCTCTAAGGACTTAAGAACAAGTTTTTTACATTTTTTGCTACAGGCGCTTGTGTTTGAGAGTAGCACCTGAAACTTACGGTTTGCCTCCTGACTCGAAAACGAGTGTTGCAGCCTGTCCACCGCATCAACCAAGCTGTTAACATCTATAGGCTTCAGCAGGTAGTCGAGGGCACAATACTTGAATGCCCTAATGGCGTATTCCTGGTAGGCTGTAACAATGATGAGCATGAAATGTACCTCCTCAAACATACGAAGAAGGTCAAATCCATTCCCATCGGCAAGCTGCAAATCGAGAAAAACTATATCCGGGTTTAGCTTTTGAATGGAGGTGTAGGCGCTTTCAACTCCTTCAGCTTCTCCAATAACCCTGACTGTTGGGCAAAAATGGCTTAGCAGGTAGGCAAGCGTCTGCCTTGAGTTCAGCTCATCATCAACTATAAGGGCGGTAAACATGGTTAAATGGGAATTTTAAATTTGACCAGCGTGCCATGTTGTTTGGGATCAATACTACCGGTGTCAACAAGCGTCAAGATTATATTCAGCCTTTTATAGTGTCTGATGTTTTTAAGCCTCTCCCGGGTTATTTCAGTTGCAAGCGAAAGATGGTCTTTCCCAGAAGCCGGGTTTGCTTGCTCCGACCTTTTAATCCCCACACCATTGTCTTTGACTTCAATTTCAACATGATGCTTATCGAGGTAGAGGTAGCTTATTGTTAATCTTCCCCTATCTTCTATACCATTAAATCCATGCTCGATGGCATTTTCGATAAATGGCTGGGTGAGCATGGGAGGAATTAGCGTGCTGTCGGCATCAATTTTCTCATCAACATAAATGGAGTAGTCAAAACGGTTGCTGAAACGCAGGGATTGCAGCTCGAGGTAGTGTTCGAGGGTTGCAACCTCATTTTCAATTGAGCATAGCTCGGAGCGTGAATTTTCGAGTATTAGGCGGGTAAGCTTGGCAAAACTAGCCAGGTACTTGCTGGCCAGATGGGCCTCGTTGCGGAAAACGTAGCTCTGAATAGCAGTTAGAGAATTGAAAACAAAATGAGGATTTAGCTGCGAAAGCAAAAGCTGTTGCTCCAGGCGAAGATACTTGCGCTTTAGCCGTCTATAGGCCAAAACAAGCACAACAGCTACCATCGTAATAGCTACGGTAAAAATCTCAAAAAAAAGGCAGCCATTCATGCTTATCCTTTAACCATTGCCCCAACTGGTAAATCAATTACAACTACAAAATTAGCAGGTAGCATTTAGTTTCCAAAAAAATTTAAAAATCACAGATAGACTAATTTACAACGAACCAATAAAAAACCCCTACGCAGTGCAGGGGTAGCCTAAAAAAGGAACAAAATAATGCTATTGCTTGGCTTTGTTGTTATCCATGTGCTTCTTGTAGCGGTTCATAAATTTGTCAACGCGACCAGCAGTGTCAACCAGCTTCATTTTACCGGTGTAAAATGGGTGTGAGGTATTGGATATTTCCACCTTTACCATTGGGTATTCAACTCCGTCAATAACTATGGTATCCTTTGTATTTGCAGCCGACTTGGTGATAAAAACATGATCATTCGACATGTCCTTGAATGCCACCAATCGGTAATTTTGCGGATGTATTCCCTCTTTCATCTGTTTAAATTTTAATATTATGCAGTGCTATAATAGTTTACACGTAATATTCTACTTAAGAGACTAACTGCTCACCTTCCAAATATTCTCCTAACATCAACATCAGCCGGACAATTCCTCGTATTTTTCGGGATAAATCCATGCTCGT
This sequence comes from Bacteroidales bacterium UBA1064, assembly GCA_002316235.1. Classification (GTDB taxonomy): domain Bacteria; phylum Bacteroidota; class Bacteroidia; order Bacteroidales; family Tenuifilaceae; genus UBA1064. The sequence continues at coordinate 461 of DCDD01000003.1, read as the reverse complement.
TTCAGCCTGCAAATGTACTAATCCGGAATCAATATTTCAAGTCAACACGAACATTTTTTCAAAAAGTTAGAAATTTGGATAGGAAACGAGTTGCGTTAAGAAATAACTTGTTGAAATGAAACACCTATATAGGACAACCGGCAAAAACAAATGAACAACAGGGCGTTACTGGCGTGCTCGTCGCAGCCAAGCAATGTGAATTTGCATAAGGGGGACTTCAGGGTTCATCCGATAACTTCCGGGATTAAACACCAAATCGTATCGTATTGTCAGCTAACCATATTAATACTTTGTTTGGATAAAACAGGTAAGGGTTAAGCTATAAAGGATGAAGTATAAAATATCATTTTCCCCCGTTGCGATGCAAAGAATCTGAACAGCTCTTTGGGAAAGCCGCTACTTGCACCGCCAACACACTCTCCAGGCTCTTCATTTCAAACCTATTCCGCCCCTTCAGGGCT
>DCDD01000057.1 GCA_002316235.1 Bacteroidales bacterium UBA1064 | reverse complement strand
TAGATAAAACCGTATCGTTTGCAGATTTGAAACAAACACTAGAGTTCTTTGTTAAAGAGATGTTTGGAAGTAAAACAAGTATAAGATTGAGGCCATCATATTTCCCATTTACAGAACCTTCAGCAGAATTAGATATAAGCTGCAATTTATGTGGTGGTAAAGGATGTTCTGTATGTAAACATACAGGATGGCTCGAAATTTTGGGTTGTGGAATGGTTGATCCGAATGTGTTGGAACTTAATAACATTGATAGTAAAAAATATTCAGGTTTTGCATTTGGTATGGGAATTGAGCGAATAGCCATGTTAAAATTTAGGGTTAATGACTTAAGAAATTATTTTGAAAATGATATAAGGTTCTTAAATCAATTTACGAATTTTTACTGATTTTCTATAGGCAAAAATTTGGTAGGTAATGAAAAGCATGAACGTTTGCAAAACCTGTAGCCTGTCGTCGAAAACGGTTTTTGGTTCTTTGACTACCGAAGAATCAGAACAACTAGAAGCAAATTTGGAATGTTACGAATACAAAAAGGGAGAAATAATTTATAAAGAAGGTAGCAGAATTACAGGGTTTTACTGTGTAAAGAAAGGAGTATTTAAAATTTATAAGACCGGAATAGACTCAAAACCTCAAATAGTAGCTTTTGCTCAAAAAGGCGATATAACGGGCTACAGATCAGTTTTGAGTAATGAACCAGCATGTACTACTGTAGAATCACTAGAAGATAGCGAAGTATGCTACATACCATCCAGCTTGATATTTGAGTTTATTAGGAAAAATTCAAATTTTGCCTTATCACTAATCCAGCTAACCTGTAAGGAATTGAATACTGCCAATGACCTGATAAAAGATATAGCTCAAAAAACAGTAAGGGAAAGGCTAGCAGAAACCCTACTAATGCTTGATCAAACATTTGGTAAGGATGAGGAGGGATTTATAAATGTTAACCTCACCAGAGAGGATATTTCAAGCATAATAGGAACGGCAACAGAATCAGTTATAAGAATACTAAGCGAGTTTAAAACAGATGGGCTAATAAGCTTAAAGGGTAAAAAAATAGGAATTGGTAATTATTCTAAACTAGAAAGTATTTCTAATTCATTTTTAAAATAGGGTTCCCTGCCTAAAATTTTTTTCAATTTTCAAATGGGAATATGCTAAATCTGTCGTCTGTCTTCCTCTTGGAGTACGCTTTAGTAAACCTTCCTTAATCAGAAAAGGTTCATAAACTTCTTCAATAGTTCCAGGGTCTTCGCTAATAGCAGTTGCGATAGTATTTATTCCTACAGGTCCACCATTAAATTTATTTATTATGGTTGTTAATATCTTATTATCCATTTCATCAAGACCTAACGAATCAATTTTTAAAGCATCTAAAGAACTTTTTGCTATATCAAGATTAATTCGGCCGTTTCCTACCACCTGAGCAAAATCGCGAACTCTACGTAGTAAACTGTTGGCTATTCGGGGAGTTCCTCTACTCCTAAGTGCAATTTCCATAGAAGCATCATCATCTATGTCGATATTCAAAATATAAGAGGATCGTTTAATGATAGATTTTATAGTACTAGCGTCATAGTACTCCAGATGAAAATTAATTCCAAACCGTGCTCTAAGAGGACTAGTAAGTAAACCGCTTCGAGTAGTGGCACCGACAAGAGTAAATGGATTCAATTCAATTTGGATGCTTCTGGCACTTGGACCCTTATCTATTAGAATATCTATTCTAAAATCCTCCATGGCAGAGTAAAGGTATTCTTCTACTATTGGGCTCAAACGATGAATTTCATCAATGAAAAGTATATCGAATTTATCTAAATTTGTAAGTATTCCGGCCAAATCGCCAGGCTTTTCAAGAACAGGTCCTGATGTAGTTTTTATAGAAACTCCAAGTTCATTCGCTATAATATAAGCCAGAGTAGTTTTTCCGAGTCCAGGAGGACCATGTAGCAGCACATGGTCTAATGATTCAGACCTAATTTTGGCAGCTTGTACGAAAATTTTAAGGTTTTTTATTATATCATCCTGACCATTAAATTGTTTGAATTCGGATGGCCTAATATTATTTTCAAATTCTTTGTCGGAAATTTGATTTTCCATACGTTTAACTAGTTAATTTTTAACATACGATTAATAGGAATAGCTGCCTTAGAAATAATATCAGGCTCTAAATTTATATATGGATATTCATATTTTAAAGTTAAGTAAATTTTTTTTAAGTTATTTAATTTCATATAGCTACATTCATTACAATAACATTCTTCATTTTGAACATAGGGAAAATAGAAATTTTTTTGTGGTGATAATTTCTTCATCTGGTGAATTATACCAGGTTCAGTAACAACAATAAAATCAGTATTATTTGAATTGTATGTAAAATCAAGGAGGCTTTTAGTTGAACCAATAAAATCAGAAATAAGTAAAATTGAATTTTGGCATTCTGGATGCGCTATAACTTTAGCCTTCGGATGTTTAGTTTTAAGAGTAATAATATCCTGTAATATAAACTGATTATGAATATGGCAAGAACCGTTCCATAGAACCATATTAGATCTGTTTAGGGTAGATTTTACGTAGCTGCCTAAATTTATATCAGGTGCAAAAATAACCGGGGTAGAGTTATTTAACGATTTAACAACCTTTATGGCATTAGATGAAGTGCAACAAATGTCAGAAATCGTTTTTACCTCAGCTGAAGAGTTAACATAGGTAACTACAATATGATTTGGGTGTAAATCGATAAATTTTTTAAAATCAGAAAATTGACATGAATCAGCAAGACTACAACCAGCATTTAGATCAGGTATTAGAACTTGTGAATTTGGTCGTAAAATTTTTACAGTCTCAGCCATAAATTTCACTCCTGCAAACAAAATTAAACTACTATTAAGACTTGCAGCTTTTAAAGAAAGGGCTAGGCTATCACCAACGAAATCGGCAATATCCTGAACTTCGGGTCGTTGGTAGTAGTGCGCAAGAATAACCGCATTTTTTTCCTCCTTGATTTTGCGTATAGCAACTTTCAAGTCAATGTTGCTATCAATATCTTCATCAATATACCCTAACTTATCAACAATAGAATAATTCATTAATATTAATTTAAGTATTTAAAAAAAATTTAAATTATGATTATTTGTTGTTTATATTGTTGGTAAAAAACGGAAAACAATAATGCAAAATTCGGTATTAAAAGGCAAATAACAAATTATTAACACAAAGAAAAGATGGTTATTGCTGGTAATCAGCAAATAAAAGAAGTAATTAACATCGGGTAACGCCGGGCAATGTTAAAACATTTTTCGAATTGAACCACCCGATTTAGTTAGCTAAGCTGTTTAAAACTTCAGGTATAGATTTGTAAGATACTCTTGACACGTATCGAGAATTTATTAAGTAGTTAAATTGGAATGCATGACAACAAAAAAGCATTACTAGTTTTCAACAGTCAATAATAAAGAACTTAACAGTAAACGGTAAGATGTTAACTGGATTTTTACCGTAATGAGCATTACGGTAGTGGAGGTTACATGCAAAACTACGTCCGCTATCTATTTATGAAACAAAAAAGGAGCGTGGATGTTGCCAACGCTCCTTTCGAATCGGCTATGCAGCAATTTTGCTATGAATTCATTGTTTTTTCAACCTCTTCGGGGGTAATAGGGATTCGGTGGCCTAGAATACGGCATCCGTTATCGGTAATTAGTAAATCGTCTTCCAGGCGAATGCCTCCAAAGGTTAGATAGCTGGACAGTACATCGTAGTTGATAAATGCCTGATTAATCTTTTCGGATTTCCATTTTTCGATAAGGGCAGGAATAAAGTAGATGCCGGGTTCGTTAGTCAGGACAAAGCCCTTCTGAAGCTTGCGGGCCATGCGAAGTGAAGAAGTTCCAAATTGCTCGGAGCGTGAAATTTCGTCATCGTAGCCAACAAAGTCTTCGCCGAGGTCCTCCATATCATGAACATCAAGCCCCATCATGTGTCCTAATCCGTGGGGCATAAAAAGTGCGTGAGCGCCATTTTCTACAGCCTCGTCGGAATTCCCCTTCATAATTCCAAGAGCAGAAAGACCCTCAACAATAACCCTTGCGGCAGCCTTATGCACGTTGAAGTAAGGAACGCCAGGCTTTGCTAGTTCTGCAGTTTTATTGTTGGCAGCCAGCACTATAGAATAAATATCCTTTTGCTTTTGTGAAAAATGCCCGCCAACCGGAAAAGTTCTGGTGAAATCGGAAGCGTAATGGCTAATCCCCTCGGCTCCGGCATCAACCAGTAATAATCGTCCTTCCTCAAGGGTAAGTGAGTGATCGTGGTTGTGAAGAGTTTCGCCATGCTGGGAGAGAATTGTTGGGAAAGAGGTCATATATCCGAAAGAGTGAGCTATTCCTTCAAGTTCGCCAGCAATTTCGCGCTCCAAAGCGCCGGGCTTTGCCATTTTCATGGCGGTAACATGCATTTTGTAACCCACAGAGCACGCCTTTTCTATTTCTTCAACCTCGCAGGGTTCTTTTACTGAGCGAAGGCTAACAATGGCTTTTATGAGTTCAATGGAGGAGTAGGTTTTAATAATGGTTTGGTTAATTCCCAATAATTTTTCCAGGAGGAGGGTATTATCTGCCCTGTATGGCGGGAGGAAATGAATTTTTCGGCCCTGCCTTATGGCTCTGTTCAAGGTAGTAGAGAGTTCTCTAAATGGATGGGTAGAAAGAACGCCTACCTTTTCACCCATATCCTTCAACTTTGGCTGGGGTCCCATCCAAATAATGTCGTCAATGTCAAAATCATCGCCGTAAAGGCAATCGGTACCCTCTTCAATGTCAATTACCCCAGCAAGCCCCGGGGTGTCAAGTCCAAAAAAGTAAAGAAAATTACTATCCTGCCGAAAGTTATACGTGTTACCCTGGTAGTTGATTGGGCTTTCGGTATTTCCCAAAATAAGAACTATGCCAGATTTTACCTTTTTTCGCAGCTTAAGCCTGCGGTCAACATAAATCTGCTTGTCAAACATGGCCATGAGTTTTAGTAATTTTATGGTATAAAAATAGCTACTTGCCCGATATAATCAAACTAAGCTCTGTTGTCATTTTGTAGATAAGTCTATAGAAGTCTTATTCTACAAGGTGCTTAGCAATTTTTACAGGGTCAACAATAGATAATTTAACATAATTTAATATGGAAGCCAAATAGATTTTAATTCATTGGGGTGTTGATAAATAGCAATACAATATTTTATTCGTTGGTGGTAAAGGGTAAAAGGCAGAGCCGCAGGTATGGTTCAATTTGTTTACCAAATTATTACTAGCTTTATACTTGCTACAAGAATGACAACCAAATTATACTGGTAATGATGGCGAAGGCACTAAAATTTTTCAGCAAGAATAGGAATTCGATTCTTTGGGGGTTGGTTATTTTGATTCTATGCACAATGCCACCCTCCGGATTTCCAAAGGTAAGCGTTTCGGGTATAGACAAGTTGGTTCATTTTGGCCTTTTTGCCGTGCTAACACTTCTGGTGATCTCGGAAAACAACACGCTTAGACTATCGGGAAGCGTATTGCAAAAGACCAGGTGGGTTGGGATAGTTGTTTCCATCATATATGGAGGATTGGTTGAGCTGCTTCAGCTTAAAGTATTCACCTATCGAGGGGCAGACTGGTTTGATTTGATAGCTGATGTTGTGGGTACGCTAATCGCTGCATGGCTATACCTGCCGATTAGCCGCTTAACCAGAAGGTTAGTTTAGCCAAATGTCTAATTTTTGGGTAAATCCATCAGGATAGACTAAACAAAAGCCTTTTATATACTTCAAGTTGGATATTGCCCCTTAGAGGAACATAAATTATAGAGTAAAAATAAATAATGTGGTATCTTTGCCGGTAGAATGTGGAGAGATTTGACTGATTGCAACCACAATAATAAATGCTAAAACGTGCTGTTTGCCGCAACTGTTCAAACCTTCCCTTGTTATTTAATTAAGTAACCATCTAAATTTTATTAAAATGGGGTATTTATTTACGTCCGAGAGCGTATCGGAGGGTCATCCCGATAAGATAGCCGATCAAATTTCAGATGCTCTCCTTGATGAGTTTTTACGGAGGGATTCGGAGGCCAAGGTGGCATGTGAAACCCTCGTAACAACGGGCTTGGTAGTGCTTAGCGGAGAGGTTAAAACTAAGGCCTATGTTGATGTCCAAGAGGTTGCCCGAAGGGTGATAAAAAGGATTGGCTACACGAATGACCAGTACCGGTTCGATTCTGAATCGTGTGGGGTTATTTCAACAATCCATGAGCAATCGCCCGACATAACAAGGGGTGTAGTTCGCCAGTCGGAGGAGGAACAGGGCGCCGGCGACCAGGGGATGATGTTTGGCTATGCGTGCCGCGAGACCGATGACTATATGCCATTGGCTTTAGTCCTTTCGCATGTGCTGCTAATGGAGCTGGCCGGCATCCGCCGCGAGGGGCGGCAAATGACCTATCTTCGGCCTGATGCTAAGTCGCAGGTTACCCTTGAGTATGACGATAACAACCAACCCGTCCGCATTCACACCATTGTGGTATCAACCCAGCACGACGAATTTGATACCGATGATGCCCGTATGCTCAGCAGAATTTACGAGGATGTAAAGAATATTCTGATTCCAAGAGCAAAGAAACGTTTTCCCGAGCGGGTTCAAAAACTATTTAAGGACGATTATATTCTGCATGTTAACCCAACGGGCAAGTTTGTTATTGGCGGGCCTCATGGCGATACCGGGCTAACCGGCAGGAAAATCATTGTTGATACTTACGGTGGAAAAGGAGCGCATGGCGGTGGAGCTTTTTCAGGAAAAGATTCTTCAAAAGTTGACAGGTCGGGAGCTTATGCCGCTCGTCACATTGCGAAGAATATGGTGGCAGCTGGTATTGCCGACGAAGTGCTAATACAGGTAGCGTACGCTATCGGAGTAGCCAGGCCTATCAATCTATATGTTAATACATATGGCACAGCTAAAGTAAGCCTCAGTGATGGTGAAATTGCCCAAAAAATATTGACCATTTTCGATCTGCGACCAGCAGCAATAGTTAAACGGCTGGGACTTAAAAATCCCATATTTGAAGAAACTGCCGCCTACGGGCATTTTGGGCGCGACCATTATATACGTAATGTTGATTTTATTGAGAATAGCAACTGCAACGGAGAAAAAATTGTTAAGCGGGAAGTGGAATTTTTTACGTGGGAAAAGCTCGACTATGTTGATAGGCTTAAAAGTGAGTTTGGAATAAAATAAACCCATTCCCAATTCCGTTTATTTGAACGAAGAACTAGCATTTACGGGTTTAGTATAACGATGTCAATAGGAATAAGCCACATAACCAAGCAGTTTGGAGAGCAGAAAGCGCTCAACGATGTTTCGTTCAATATTTCAACAGGTCAGGTGGTTGGACTTTTAGGGCCGAACGGCGCCGGAAAGTCAACGTTGATGAGAATTATCACGGGCTACCTTTTCCAAGACAGCGGAAGTGTTGATATTAATGGTCATAACACGCAGGATACCCGATTTGATTTTAGAAGGGAGATTGGGTATTTGCCCGAAAATAATCCTCTTTATACGGATATGTACGTGAAGGAATACCTATCGTGGGTGGCCTCCATCTACAAGTTGGGAAAGGAAAAGCGCCGGCGCTTATCGGAGCTTATTGGCATTACGGGTATAGGCGATGAGCAGGGTAAAAAGATCGGCAGCCTCTCCAAGGGGTACAGGCAACGGGTAGGCTTGGCGCAAGCATTAATTCACAACCCCTCCGTGCTGGTGCTCGATGAGCCAACCAGCGGTTTGGATCCTAATCAGATTGTCGAAATTCGTAACGTCATTGAAGAAATAGGCAGAGACAAGACTGTTATTTTCTCAACCCATATCCTACAAGAAGTTGAAGCAATCTGCAGCAGAATCATAATCATTAACAAGGGTTTAGTAGTTGCCGATGGAACCAACACCGAAGTTAAAGCTTTGTCGTCGGGGCTTAGGCAAAACATAGTTGTAGAGTTTGCCGAAAAGGTTAGTCGTGAAGCTATCATGGCTATTGAAGGGGTGGAAACGGCAACCCTCATTGATACTAACTGCTGGTGGATTACCTCTGGCAGGCTCGAAGACTTACGAGGCAAAATATTTAATTTTGCCAAAAATGCAGGATTCACGCTACTTACCCTTCAAAAAAGAGACCTTCAACTTGAGGAAGTATTTCAAAATCTTACCCTTGGTAACAGAAACTAGCACTAAACCTAACAGTTTTAACTAAATAATAAAAGACAAATGGAGAATAATGAAAAATCAGCCAAAACCATTAAAACTCTAAGAGTAATTATGGTTATGCTTCTGTTGATTATAGCTGGATTAACTGTTGTGTACTTCCAGCAAAAGCAGCAAGCAAAAGATACACAGGAAATACTCCAGGCACAAAAGGACTCAATTTCTAATAATTTGCTGAGGTTGATGAATGACTACAGCGAGCTGGAGACTACCAACGACACGCTAAATCAAAAACTTCAAAAGGAGCAGGAACATGCCAAAAAGTTGTATGCCGAGCTTCAGAGTGTGAAGCAGATTAGCTATGCCAAAATTAAGGAGTACCAAAAGGAGCTAGGCACCCTACGTTCAATTATGAAGGATATGCTCCATGATATAGATTCCTTGAATGCTTTGAACAAGGAGTTAATTGCAGAGAATGTTAAGGTGAAAGAGGAGGCAGCCACCGCCAAACAAACAGTAATAGAGCTTGAGCAAAAAACGGAAGAGCTCAATACCCAGGTTGCAAAGGGTTCAATAGTTAAGGCACGCGATATTGTAGCCATGGGTGTAAACCAGAAAGGCAACGAGGTAACCCGAGCACGCAGGGTGAATAAAATTCGCGCATGCTTTACCCTAAGCGAAAATTCTATTGCTAAACCGGGAACCCGGAATGTTTACATGCGGATTGTTGGACCCGATGACTTTGTGCTGACCAAGTCGGAAGCCGATTTGTTCGATTTTGAGGGCGAAAAAATTGTTTTCTCGGCAAGTAGGGAGGTCGATTACCAGAACAGCGATCTTGATGTGTGCATATTTTTTGATAACAATGGAGAACTTTTGACGGGCGTTTATAAGGTAACACTGTATATGGATGGCTATATGATTGGCTACTCTGAATTTTCTTTAAAGTAAAGCGTTTAACCTGGAATAATTCGGAAAAGGCGGTTCAGCAAACCGCCTTTTCCTATTACCCCCACCCTGGATATGTATTTGATTTTAAACCTAGTTGAGCTAACTTGGTCAAAATTAAAGCATACTTATAGCATATGACATAGTTATGCCATACGAAAAAGGGTGCCGCAGCAACACTCAGCACAGCATTGTTTGTGTAAAGTAGATATGAAAAGCAAGTCCTAACACTATTAAAAAATTTGCAAAAATGGAAAAGTTGACAAAAATTGCCGCATGTCTAGCCGGGCTGGTCATACTTATAGCGGTAGCTACGGGTTGTCACGAGCGGGAACAGGCAAAAGTAGGGGAAACCGAATACCTTGAGGAAATTACTATAAAACAGCTTCAACAGGGATACCGGGAGGGAAAGTTCACGGTGGCCCAAGTGGTAAACGATTACCTGACAAGAATAGAGGAGCTGGATAAAAATGGTCCCGTTCTTAACTCAATAATTGCTATTAATCCCGAGGCCATTAGAATAGCCCAGGAGCTCGACAGCGAGCTAGCCGCAGGGAAAAGCCGTGGTCCCTTGCATGGCATACCGGTAATACTGAAGGATAATATAGAATCAAAAGATTCAATGCCGACTACTGCTGGTGCAGTTGTCTTAAAGAATTCATACGTTTGGCGGGATAGCCATGTTGCCAAAAAACTTCGCGAAGCCGGGGCAGTTATTATTGCCAAGGCAAATCTTAGCGAATGGGCAAACTTTAGAGCCAGTCTCTCATCAAGTGGTTGGAGCGGAGTTGGTGGGCAAACCCGCAATCCTTACGATACCGAAAGAAACCCATGCGGGTCAAGTTCCGGTTCAGGGGTTGCCGTAGCAGCCAACCTTTGTGCTTTTGCAATTGGAACCGAAACAAACGGGTCTATAGTGTGCCCGTCCAATAACAACGGCATTGTTGGGCTGAAGCCCACAGTAGGCCTGATTAGCCGGACGGGAATTATACCAATTTCATTTACCCAGGACACACCAGGACCCATGGCGCGTACAGTTGAGGATGTGGCAGTATGTTTAGGAATTATGGTGGGTGTCGATTCTACCGATGCAAAAACCCTAAACCCGGATGCGGTATTCTATTCTGACTATTCAAAATTTTTAAAAAGAGATGGGCTGAAAGGTAAACGAATAGGTTTGCTTACCAACGTATCAGGATTTCATTTTAAGGTTGACACCCTTATGAAACAAAGTGTTGACGCCATGAAGCAGGCTGGAGCCGAAGTGGTAGCTATTGATTTTCCGGTAAGCAGGGAAGTTGATAACGCTTCGTTCGAGGTTCTACTGTATGAGTTTAAAGATGGGTTGAACCGCTACTTTGCCAGCCTGGGGGAGAGCGCTCGGGTAAAGAATATTAGCGAACTGATTAAGTTTAACCTGAACGATTCTGTGGAGTTAATGTACTTCGACCAGCAGCTACTGGAAATGGCACAATCAAAAGGAGATCTTAACAGCCCCGAGTACAAAAAAAATCTTGAGATGATGCAAACTGGGATGCGCAAGCAAGGAATCGACCGTATAATGAACGAATACAAGCTGGATGCACTAGTTGCACCTACTGGTTCACCAGCCTGGAAAACCGATTTGGTTGATGGCGATCACTTTTTAGGGGGAAGTTCGTCGTATGCAGCGATTGCTGGTTATCCAAGCATAAGCGTTCCTATGGGATTTATAGATGGCCTCCCCGTAAATATTTCGTTTATCGGGAAAGCCTGGAGCGAGGCGGAACTATTAAGCATTGCCTACTCCTACGAGCAAGCTACCCATCAAAGGAAAAAACCTATGCTGGAATAACCACCATAAAAGAGGCCTGCAAAACGAGCATTAGCCATTTGCGTTAGCTGGTTATTTTCAGTCAAAAGTTCATCGTGTGTTGCTAAATTACTGTCGGTAAACAATCGCATTGATGTTCATCCCGGCACCAACCGAAGCAAACATTATGATATCGCCTTTGGCTATGGTATGGTTGGGCACTTTTCCCTTTAGTATTAGGTCGTAAAGTGTTGGAATGGTTGCCACCGAGCTATTGCCTAACTCCTTAATGCTCATTGGCATGAGATCGGAAATGGGGGTTTGAATTTTTAGCTGTTTGATGAAACGTGCTACAATGGCCTCATCCATCTTTTCGTTAGCCTGATGAATGATAATTTTTTTAAGTTCGCTTGGGTTAATCCCTGATTTTTCGATGGCTTCGCGCATGGCACCTGGTACGTTTATAAGAGAATACTCGTAGATTTTACGACCATCCATTTTTATGTACCGTATGCGGGAATCCGAATCGGGATGGAAGGATTTCCCTAGTGAAAGGTAGAAGACTTCCTGCTCGGTGTGCGACATCATTGAGGAGGCTATGACCCCGGCTTTTTCGTCAGCTTCAACCGCCTCAACAATGGTAGCACCAGCGCCATCAGCAAAAATCATGCAGTCGCGGTCGTGCTTGTCAATGACCCTCGAAAGGGTTTCGGCACCAATCACCAGGCATCGTTTGGCCAACCCTGATTTAATATATGAATCGGCCTGAATGACCCCTTGAACCCAACCCGGACAACCAAATATAACATCGTAAGGAATGCAAGCAGGATTTTTAATTTTTAACAGGTGCTTAACACGTGATGCAACGCTGGGGATGGTGTCGGACTGAATGGTACCCTGAAGAACATCCCCAAAGTTGTGCGAAACTATGATTTGGTCAATAGTTTCGCGGTCAATGCCCGCAGTGGCAATAGCTTCTTCAGCAGCAATGGCTGCAATGTGCGAGGCGCACAAATCGTCGGTTACCCAGCGCCGCTCTTCAATACCGGTAATATCTTTAAATTTAGCAATAACCTCATCAACCAGGGTTTCAATTGCCGATTCATCTTTTTTAAAGAAGGTGTTACGGGCAAATTCGCGGTTGCTAATCTTAACGGAAGGGATGTAGCTACCTGTTCCGGTAATAACGGAATTTAGATACTTCATGATGTGGAGATTTAATTAGTCCCACCACAAAGCTAACAATATGCAATCAAAAAGCAATGATATTGTAAATAAAATTTATAATATATTGATATTCAGAAACTAGTATATATTACAGTTTATTAGTACATTTGATAAACGAGAAGGGGACCAGGAGAAAAATTGAGTTCGAACCAACTGCCCAGCGATTCATTCAGCGTACCCATCCACCACTCGGGAATCTGGCCATTATCAATAGGATATTTAAGGTTATTTGTGGTAATTGTAGTTTGGTTAACGGGAGAAAAGATTGAAATTTGCTGTCCGGGAAAGCTGGTTAATTTAGCTGATTCTAAAAGAGGCTTGATAGTGCCGGTGTCTGTGACCATTTCAACCTGTAAGCCCATTCTGGCATACCTAACAAGTAGCCCGATGTTTCCCACTGTGTGATCCTCACGTTTTCCAGTTGCTCCTACAATGGAAATTGAGTTGATGTTACGCTCAGCACACCAGGAAACAGCCTTGGTTAGGTCGTTGCTGTTTTGGTCGGGGTCGTGAAAAAGTATGTTTTTGAAACGCTCCCTGAGTTCAGGGCTAACCGAATCAAGGTCGCCAACTATGGCGGTAGGGGTTATACCGAGTTTAACAAGATGCTCTATGGACCCATCGCAGCAAAGTAAGGTTTTAGCTTCATGTATAAGACGAAGCGGTTTAGGGTGTTCCGGAAATTTGCCGTTGGCAACAATTACAGCGTTCATAGGGCACTTGTTTGAGTTATATGGACTAGCAAATTTACTCTTTTGCGGAAGAGCCAGCGGTAGTTTTTACTTGAGATGGGGTAATTTCCCTTTTCCATTGGTAGTACCCCACAACCGACAAAATGGTGTAAAAAGCAAAAAGCACGGTGGTTGGGTAAAGTCCTTTATAGATGTAGAGTCCCATAGAGACCCCATCAACTACAATCCAAACCCACCAGTGTTCGATAATTTTTCGTGTCAACATCCAGGTGGCAGTGATGCTGAGCGCCGTTGTAAAGGCATCGCCAACCGGAACAGGGGAATCGGTGTACCTGTCGAGCACAAACCATAAAATAACGAATAGTAAAAGCGAAATAGTCGTAAGAACTACTAGTAGCCTCAATGTTATTCGGGTAACCGGCAGGGGCTTTGAGCTGGAGGTATTGTCAACATTTCCATGCAGCCAGTGGTACCATCCGTATATACTTATTATCAAATAGTAAACCTGAAGCCCCATGTCGGCGTAAAATTTTGATGAAAAGTAGATGTATATGTAGAGAGCCGAGGTGGCAATTCCCAATGGCCATAGCCAAATTTTCTGCTTTATTTCGAAGTATAGATAAATCAAGCCAATGGTGGCACCCAGAAGTTCGATGTAGTTACTTATCAGCCAGCTCATTTTATTTCAGGGATAAAGAATTGAAGATATCAGATTGAAAATTCGAAATTCAAAAACTTGTCCGCCTGCTGGTTGATTCACCCTTCGGCAAGCTCAACCGGCAAACGGGCAAGTTCCTTCTAAAGATTTAGGACAAGCATTTGGCTTCTCACGCTTAATGGTTCAATTAATTCATTTTCTTTCAACTTATTCCTAATCTTTTTGGCAAGCAGGGGCGGGCTTGCTGCTGCCCACCCCTATTATCATCGCATGATGCTCTTCATTATTGTTGATATAATTTCAGAACCCAACCGCAAGTCGGAGCATGAAATTTCGGGTAGCCTGGGGATAGTAGCCTATGCTGACATACTCCGGATCGCCACTTTGAAATTTTGTGCGGTACACCCATGCGTTAGCCTCATATTTCAGGTTGAAAAGGTTATTAACTACAACCTGCAGTGAAATGCTTTTGGCCATTTTGGGTGAAAATTTATACTCACCAACAATGTTGTTTACAAAGTAAGCATCCAAACTTCTGCTACTGCTTTCGGTGTTATCTATGTACTGCTTGCCCACATACTTACCAATCCATGAAAAGTAAAGTGCTTTAACCGGGGTAACCGTAATTTTAGCTGAACCCACCACGGAGGGGGAGTAGGAAATGGTTGTGTTACCAAGATATTCTGCTTCGGTTAACCCTGTTTCATTCCAATCGGTTGGGTTATCGGTTAAATTGACGTAGTTAGTGTAGTGTTCAATAATGTTGCGGCTAAAAGTTGTGTTGGCCTCCACGTTGAGCCATTGAAATGGCTTTAAACCAAGAAGAATCTCAACTCCGGCCCGGTAGCTATCAGGGACGTTGTCCATAAGCGCATAGCCAACATCTGTAAGCTCACCGGTTAGCACCAGCTGGTCCCTGTACTTCATGTAGTAAATATTTGTGTTAATCGCAAAATCCTGATGCCTAAGGCCATATCCCAACTCCCAGTCGTAAAGTCTTTCGGGTTTTGGGGCAAAGCCTGTTGCGCCCTTTAGGGCATCCTTGAGGTCGCTTCGCGACGGTTCACGGTTGGCAACTCCAAATGAAACGTAGAGTTCGCTTGCAGGAGAAAACCTAAATGTTGTACCAATCTTTGGGTTAACAAAATGCCAGCTATGTTCCTGGTCAACCGGCAGAAGGTCTGAGTCCGGACCCTTTAGGTCATATTGTATGCCGCGCAGCTGAATATCGGCAAAAAGGCTAAGCATTTTACCGGGTTGCCAAACCGATTTGGCAAAGATATTCCAGTCGGTTTTTAGGCCGTTGTTTCGGTACCATTCGTAATCTTTAGGTAACCCGTAGTTATAAGCACTCCAGAGAATCCGGCCAAAGTGGTCGCCATCGTACCGGTTCCAACCACCACCGACAGCAACTTCAAGAGATTTTTTTCGGTAGTTTACCGAGGCAACCGCACCGTAGAACTGGTTTTCCATCCATTTGCGCTGGATGATATCGCTTGTGCGAATGGTGTCAATTCCAAGAACGAGGTTAGGCAGCGCATATTTTGAAAACTTTCTGTCCTCCTTGAACTCCTCGTAGTACCCTTTTCCATCCGTCAGATGAACGGTAGCGTTAAGTGTTAAGTTAGAACCCAGGGAGAAGGTTGAAATAAGCTGGTAGTGGGTTTGCCAGTAGTTGTCCTTCTGGTCTTTATAGTAGCGGGTATTGCCGAATTCATCGGTGTACTCACCGGCGGGGTTGTAGCGGCGGTTAATCTGTAACATGTAATCGGGTGTGCCCTCCCATGTTATTCCCGTGTGCTCCTCGCCATGGATGATGTTAACCCTAATCAGACTTTTAGCGCCGTGCCATGCTGCGGTCATGAACATTGACCGGTGGTCGGAGCCCGCGCGATCAATATATCCATCGGAGCCAAGCTGCGAGTAACGACCCTCAAAGCTAAATTTTTCTTTTACCAAACCCGTTCCGAACCGAGCAGAGAGTTTCCAGGTGTTGTAGGAGCCCGCAAAAATGTCGAATGAGGTAAATGGTGTTTGCGATAGGGAAACCGTTTGAAAGTTGATAGTTGCCCCAAATGCCCCGGCACCGTTTGTTGAAGTACCCACCCCGCGTTGCACCTGAAGGTTATCTACCGAAGCAGTAAAGTCGGGCAAATCGACCCAAAAAACGCCCTGCGATTCGGCATCGTTCAGGGGCACGCTGTTAACCGTAACGTTTATTCGCGACATATCAGTTCCTCGAATGCGAATAGCCGTGTTGCCAATGCCAGTCCCCCCTTCGGAGGTTGCAACAACGGAGGGTTGAAGTTCCAGGAGGTAAGGAACATCAAAACCAGTGTTGTTCCCGTCAATTTGCTCCTTGCTTATGGTAGTTTGGGCAATTGGCATACGTCCGGAAGCCCGAGTAGCGCTTACTACAACCTCGTCGAACATCAGCGTTGACTCCTTAAGAGTAATGTTGATAACTACATTTTCTTGCAGCACCAGGTTGAGCCTGGCGGTTTCGAAACCGACAAATGAGGCGATCAGCACATAGGTTCCGGGTCGCAAGCGGTTAAGGACAAAACTGCCATCGGGGTTGGTTGAGGTTCCCAGCAGGGTACCCTCAAGAGCTACGGTTGCTCCAACTAGCGGATTACCTTCAGAATCGGTAACCCTACCGCTAACTTTTAATGAGCCTGAAAAATCGGTTGGATTACCAAAAGCCCATGCAGCTGCAAGCTGCATGAGCAACAAAAGAAAAAATTTTTTCATGGTTTTTACCCTTTTTTAAGTGTTAAACATCGGGCCACCAAAAGCAATAGCGGTGTGCACCCCGGTTGATGCTCTTGAGTAGCCTTTTAAAAAAGGGGGAAGTAAAAAAACTTGAGATTGATACCTAAAACTCTTTTTCCCTTCGCCGGTATTACCCGGATCAGGTTCAAAGGGTGTAATCTCAGCCTTAAAGGCACCCCCAAAAGTCGGGGGTAAAGGTAACCATTTTAAATGATGTGAAAAATTTTTTTAAGGGTTTGGCTAGGCATGTTATCAGCAGCCGAACTCAAATGTTCCATTTTGAGGCTATTCCATCGGGATTCGGACTATGTTGAAACGGAGTGGGTATATTTTGAAAAAGGACATCTTTTCAATATAGGTAGCAAAATGTCTAAAAGCTTATCCTCCTTTTTAGAATTTACTTTATTAAATTGATAAAAAGCAAAGCTTTATATTTATTTTTTATTTCAGAAGCTCTATCAAAGGGGCAAATGTTCTTTCTTGGATTACTCTATCTGCTATAAAATTCAATGTTGAATTTGAAGAACAAAACGCAACGCCGATTCCACAATCCTTTATCATGCAAATATCATTTTCATCGTCACCCACAGCAATTATATTGTGTAAATCAATATGATAGCGGTGTGCAACTTCTCGCATGGCGTTGGATTTACAAAAATCATGATTACATGTACTATCTTTAGTACGTAAAAACGCAGAAGGAATTTTGACTTCCCCTGTTGCCATGCCGTTTGAAAATTCTAATTCGTTTGCGATAGAAAAGTCCAAATCAAATTTATTTACAAGATGATTTGTTATGCAATCGTAGCTATCACTTATTATACCGCATATATAACCTTTTTGTTTAAACTCCTTAACAATTCTTTCAAAATCATTAACAGTAGGAATGCCATCTAATGTTTCCAGCAATTCGTTTATTTTTAAACCTTTAAGTAATTGTGCAATTAATTTTGTTCGGACATAAGGGCTACTATTTTCAGCTACAATTTCAATTAATTTTTCTTTAAATTTATAATTTGTAGCCAGTGTTAAAATGAAACTTTTTGTAAGAATGGTGTTATCCATGTCGAAAATTAACATTTTGTTTAAACCAAGCAGACTTTCCTTAATAGCAAAATCCATTTGGTCTCTAATCATAGCAAAATTACCAAGTGTCTCCAAATTAGAGTGTTTTATTAGTTCTGCACGTTTTAAGATTGCCCTTGAAACTTCTTTAGACATTTTAGCAAGTTGTTCCCACGACTGCATCCTATTTTCTATATATCCTATATTTACTTCTACAATTCGTGCTTTTTCCTGGAACATATCAATAAGCAGCCCAACGTCGACACCATAATCGTTTTCGAAAGTAGCCTTTTCCAGAATACTTTTTTTTGCTGCAATCATTCCACTTAAGGGTTGAGAAAAATGAGCAAGTTCAGGGAAAAGAAGGCTTAATAAAGGTTTTGCCACTAATTCAGTAACCCTGCCGGCTTGCCTATTAAATGTTGCTTTTACAAAATCTGCAGTATTGTTTATTATTGGGTCGGTTAGTAAATTAACAATATTTTCAGGATAGGTAGTTATGTCAGCGTCTAAATATACAATTATACCATTTGTGGCGAGTAGCATTCCCTCATACATTGAAGAACCCTTACCCAATTTTGTGCTTGTATAAATCTTTACGTTTTTTGCCCTGGCAATTTTTACTGTGCTATCCAAAGATTTATCATCAACTACCAAAATTTCTGATACGTTTGCAGATTTTTCCACAAGTTCAATTACCTGCGAGATTGTATTTTGTTCGTTGAGTGTGGGTATAATTACTGTTATCATTTTGTAAAGGGTTAAATGAGCGGAATCGGATTTTGTAAAAATGCTTATTGTGGTTGCAAGCAACAGAATGCTAGTTAAAACTGCAGGGAAAACGTCGTGATACTAGCCAAAATACAAATATAATAAATTTATTCGAGGTATTAATTTCTCCATTTGACCGAGGAGGAGCGCCTCAACTGAATACATCGCTTAGGGCGCAACCCGGCCGATGTTGCTTTCAGTTAAAAATGCAGGCAGGGCATCTTCGGATAGATAGGCAAGCCCGGAATTGCCTAGTTACCAGCTTTACATATTTCATTTTTAATGATAATCCCCCTATAACTCCGGCGCAACAGGGAATAGCAATAGGTTTAGGTATGGAAGTTTAGTGTACCAACACAACATGCCCCATCAAAAATTTGCCCCATAGGAGGTCTCGCGTGAAAGATAAACCACGAAGCATAACCCGAGTGCAACCGCCCTGGCTAGGCTATATTTTTCTACACATGGATGTCAGCCTATATTCTACGGGTTTTGAAGTACTGATCGTAAGTGGCAGATGATTCGCCAAATTTCTCATATACAGTCTCCGAAATCTTGTAGGTGCAGTGTTCCCCCACAATTCCCGAGAAGAAAATCTCATGCCGCTTGGATTTGTCGTCAATCATGATAAGCCTTACCAGACGAGGGTGTACATCTGAAGCAGCCAGCTTGGCATGGCAAATGGGACAGTAGTAGTCCAGCATTTCGCCATTTTCAATTTTAACATGAGGGCTACTCACCTTGGCATAGTTTCCAAGTTCAGGACTAAGCAGGATAAGACCTCGTAATCCGCTTTGCATGCTAATAGAAAGAATCACGCTGCCTCCTACAACCAGGTATCCCTCACATTTTGGACAGATAAAATCATTATTCATTTTACATGGTGTTGGATTACAGCTATAAGATACAACAAAAATTTCCTGAAGTAAAGCAAAAGCCAAAATTATTACAAAAAAATAGGAGAAGGACCAGCCTTAAATGACCATGATTTTGTGGTTCAGCAGGTTGGCGGCTAAAATGTGTGTTGGTATGTTTATGCGTCTTGTGGGTTCATAAGCTGAACATTTAGCTAACGGATTACTATTTCGTCAACAAATAGCCAGGATGATTCGCCGGCACTTTCATGCGACGATGGCAGTTTTCCATACGATTTTGCAAATACCTTTACGTAGCGAGCCTCGACATTAACAGCTACTCCGAGTTCTTTTACTATGGGCTTTTCTAAAGTATCGGGGATGTCGTTGTTGACCACTCCAATGTTGGAGTAGCTAGTACCATCGGACGAAACAGAGAAGGTAACTTGCCGGGGCATCATAATCCATGGCGAGGCATCCTGAAGGAACTCTGCTCCAAGATAGTGAAGTTCACGTTCATGGCCCAGGTCAACAATTGCCTCAAAATCCTGATTTTGGTAGCCCTGCCAGCCTCCCAACCTGAAATTTGTAGAGCCTCTTTGCCCGTCAACCAGCGCAAGTTTTCCACCACCATCGTAAAGAGGGCTAGGGATGCTTTTCAGCTCAACATTTTTAATTCCCTCGATTCGGATAAAGGAACCCTCAACTATGGCGCTGGATTCGCCACCCGGAAGAACGGAGTAGGCTTTAACCCGTTTGGAGCTCTTAAGATTCAGCGTATTCCCTTGTGTCCATATTGGAATGGCTTCGGGGTGGTTTATTTCTGCCACCGAATAAAAAGTTGAGGCTTGGGGCTGGACAGTTGTGAGGGTTAGCTGCAAGCTGTCCATGTATGTTTTAGTTGAGGTGTTGAAGGCCGGAGCAGTAGCTATAAAATGCTCATCAATTGATGAGGTTGGCATATCAGCATCGGTGCTGCCCCAGCCGCTATTAGGAGTAGGCGACATAGCTAAACGGAGTTCGCCCCCTGCCATTATCTCGTTGTAGTCAATCCAGCAGCGGGTAATGGGTTTACCATTAAGCGAAGCAGAGTTGATGTAAATATTTTCAGGCGAGTTGTTCTCGGCTACCACCGAAAAATACTTTCCGTTTTCCAGGTTAAAGGTAATTTTACTGAAGAGCGGAGAACCAATGACGAGTTGTGTACTTCCCGGGCAGACCGGATAAAATCCTGCTGCACTTAAAATGTACCATGCGCTCATTTGTCCGCAATCCTCGTTACCACAAAGGCCATCGGGTTTTGAGGTGTACATCTCGTCCATAATCTTGCGTACAAGCTTTTGTGTTTTCCACGGTTGCCCGGCATAGCAGTAAAGGTATGCCATATGGTGGCTGGGTTCGTTTCCATGAGCATACTGCCCAATAAGGCCGGTTATATCAACTTGATTTTTCCCCATCAGCTGGGATGAGGTTGAAAATAGCTCATCCAACCTACCGATGAAATTTTTCTTTCCGCCGTGGAGTTCAATAAGGCCGGAAACATCATGAGGTACATAGAAGCTGTACTGCCAGCTGTTTGCCTCGGTGAAGTTTTGGTCAACCTCGGATGGGTTAAAGTTATCCTTCCAACCGCCGTTTATCCGTGGTCGCATGAAGTGAGTGGATGGGTCGAAGAGATTCTTGTATGACTGTGCCCGCATAATGAACTTTTGGTAGGTAGAGCTATCGGCAATGGATTTCGCAAATTGAGCAATACACCAGTCGTCATAGGCATACTCCAGTGTTTTGGAAACCGACTCATGCTCCATATCGCCAGGAATAAAACCGTACTGCCTGTACTCCTTTAGCCCAAAATGGTTGAGATTTGCGCTATGGAGCATTGCCTTCAGGGCTAGATCGGGATCAAAATTTCTGATTCCTTTTATCCATGCGTCGGCTATAACGGGAACCGAATGGTACCCAATCATGCACTCGGTTTCGTTGGCAGCCAGCTCCCACACGGGCAAGCGACCACCGAAGCGGTAATCAGACAGGAAAGTGTTAATATAATCGGTAGTACGTCGAGTATCAATAATTGTCATTAGCGGGTGCCAAGCCCTGTAGGTATCCCAAAGCGAAAAAACGGTATAGGGAGTAAAACCTTCGGCATGGTGCACCTGGTTATCCATGGCACGGTAGCTCCCATCAACATCAGAGAACACATTGGGGACAACCATAGCGTGGTACAAAGCTGTGTAGAAGGTGGTCAGCTGGTCGGGAGTGCCGCCGTCCACTTTAATTTTTGACAGCTCGATATTCCAGTCGTTTTTGGCCTGAGCGGCAACGCTATCGAAATCCCAATCGGGCACCTCGGCTTCCAGGTTGCGTAAAGCCCCCTCCTCGCTCACGGCTGAAAGTCCGACCTTTACAAGAAGTTTACCGTTTGGAAGTTTAGGAAACTGAAGCCATGCCTTAAGCCTGGTTCCCTCAGCCAAAACTTCACCATTTTCGCCGTTCGTTATGCTTAGCTGTTCGCTGGCATCCACGAAGTTTGGCCCCTTTTCAAAGGGTTGGGAAAATCGGATAACAAAGTAAAGCTGCTGGTCGTTTGCCCAGTGGCTAGATCGGCGAAACCCATGCAGCTCGTTCTTCCCTACTACCTTTAACCAAGATTCGATGACCCTATCGCGATGCTCGAGATCAATAACCAGCGCCGCTTTATTGGGATTCTTAAAGGTGTAGCGGTGGAAGCCAACCCTACGGGTTGCGGTAAGTTCAGCCTGAACCTTGTACTTGTCGAGAAAAACCGAGTAGTAACCGGCAACCGCCATTTCATTTTCCTTTTTAAATGGAGAAGAATACCGCGTGTTTTCAAAAACGGGTTTGCCAGAAACAGGGGCTATGAGAATATCGCCATAATCAGAAGCCCCGGTACCGCTAAGGTGAGTATGAGAGAACCCATAGATTACCCTGTCGGAGTAATGATACCCCGAACAGCCATCCCAACCGGTTAGCCTTGTATCGGGACTAAGCTGAACCATTCCAAAGGGAACGGTTGCCCCCGGATAGGTGTGTCCGTGAAAATCGGTACCAATAAATGGATTAACGTAATCCACGGGGTCTTTCACCTGTGAAAACAGCTCAATGCTGATGAGCATTACAACTGTCAATAGTTGCGGCTTTTTCATTGTTTATAGGTATTTATAAGTGGTGTTATTTTATTATGGCCTAGTTTACTTTTATTCCAAACTTGTTGGTGTTTGCATTTTTTGTCTAAAAAAACCAACACCCTGAAACATGGGGTGGGGATTACTCCTATTACCTTGGATTTGCTTTCATACATTAGCATTAAGCGTTCGCCTTAAATTTATTAGATGATGGAGGATTAAAGCATTAAATAGCCTGGCTATGTAATGTGTTATGGTCAAGCATGTTAATGGCATAAACATAGGCTCCTATAGCAACGGCATGGCTGGTCCCTAAACGTGAAACGCCAATGCCTACCCGTTTAAGAGGATCGTAGTCAACCTCTTTGCTGCTTAGGGGAACTTTGATTTTCCGATTTTCACCCTTAACAAAAAGGTTGCACTGCCCTTCATTCTCAAGGTCAAACACCTTTGACTCCAAGCGGTTTACCTGCTCTCCGGTAACTGTTGAAATGCTTCCATTTAGCTGGGCAAGCATGGCAGGGGCAAAAAGATGGTAGGCGTTTGACAATCCACCTCCAACAACTACAATCGAATCGGTTATAGTTATGATATTTGCCAGAGCATCGCCGAGGGAGGCGCCAAGCGACTGGTAGGCTAACTTGGCAGCAACCATATCGCCCTCGTGGTTTCCGTAGGCTATTTCAGCAATTTCTTTGGGTGAAAGCAAGGTGCTTTCATTTTTCCTCGTATGTGCATGGTATGTTCGTTGCACTGCCCTAATGCTGATTTCTTCCTCGGCAAAGCAGGTTGGGTTGACACCATCGCGCAGAAGCCAAACTTCTGTTCCGGCAGAGTTATCGCCGGTAAAAAGCTTACCATTCGTCACCAGACCGCCTCCTAAACCCGTGCCAATAGTTACTCCAAGTAGGTTGTAGAAATTTTTTGGGCTTCCGGCATTTTTAAGCATGCTGTTTACCCAGGGCAGAAAACCTGCGATGGCCTCTCCGAAGGCAAAGAGATCGCCATCGTTATTGATAAAGACAGGAATTCCGAACTTCTCCTGTAGCATTGGTCCCAGGGCAACGCCACCCCGGAATCCTGGAAGATTCCCCAAATCGCCAATAATTCCTTTGGGATAGTCTGCAGGTCCGGGGAAGGCAAAGCTGATGGCCGAAGGTTTCCCTTTTAGCTTAGCTCCTAGTTTGGTGAACCCTTCCACGATTCCCTGAAGACACTTTTCGAGGTTGTTACCGTTGCTGGGTAGTGTAATTGTATCGGCAATGGGTTTTATCCCCTGTAGAGCCGAAAATACGAAGTTGGTTCCGCCTGCGTCAAGGGTTAGCACAATTCTGCTATCGTCGGAGTAGCTCATTGTCTGGAGGGTTGAGGTTTTAAAAATGATAGAACAATAATAAATCCAAGACCCAGCAAAGGAACCAAAAAGCCTGTTCTAACGCTTGACATATCGGCCACCAAGCCCATAACTGGGGGAATAAATGCGCCACCCGCGATTGCGGTAACCATTAAACCCGATATTTCGTTAGCCCGCTCTGGCATGGCATCGACCGTAATTGAAAAAATCAAAGGGAAAATGTTTGCAAACCCAAGACCGGTAGTGAATATTCCTACCAATGTGGTAATCTGGTTGTTGGAAAAAATGAGCAGGATACCCATTAGCGCAATGAGACATGAAACCCTGAAAAATGCTGCCGGTTTTGTCCAGCTGAGAATAATGGAACCAAGAAGCCTACCAATAAGAATGGCGATGAAGAAAAAGGCATTACCAAGCAACCCCCATGTTTTTAGGTCGATCCCGAAATGGGTGCTAAGCAGGATAGGAACACCCGAGCTGAGGCAAATTTCAATTCCGACGTAGATAAAAATGCCCAGCACCATTAAAAGGACAAAGCGATTTTTTAATAGCGAAAAGCAACTGTTGAGTGTTGCAGGTTTCTTATCGGACTTCTCCTCCTCTACCTTCGTGAATCCCACGGCGACCAACGTTAACAGCAGGGCTGACACGTAAATAGGAAATAAAACTTGCCAATCGGCCCCCATCCATTTTGCGGCGGCAAATGGAATAATGGAACCCGACAGCGATCCAATAGCTTTAATGAACTGGCCGAAGCTAAGGTTTCGGGAGTACATCCCGGGTTCGGAAACATCACGCATGATGGGATTTCCTGCTACCTGCAGAATTGCAGCACCTGCGCCCAGAAGCAGAATTGTCAGGAGGAACAACGCATAGCTGCCCAGTCCAAATAACGGAATGGTTAACCCGGCTAGGGCAACTGCCAGACCCAGCATCAGCACAACTTTCTTCCCCCGTCGATCTTGGAATATTCCCATTGGTACAGACAAAAAGCCAAACATGATGAATCCCATGAAGGCAATTAGCTGCGCTTCAAAGTTTGAAAGCTCGAACTGCTCTTTTGCCAGACCCACAAATGGTCCAACGGCATCGCCAAATCCCATACATAGGAAGGCCAAAAGAATTGTAAATGTTTTTCTATTCATAACTCAAGGTTTAAGCTGAAATAGTTTTTAGGTTTTTTAATTACAAGCACGCTAGCCCACAGCTTTTCGTTATCGGGGTAGAGCAATGGAACCCCCATATTTTGACTTTGCCGAACTTGCAAGTAACGTTCGCTTATTCATGCGTGTTTGTGCAGTCTGCCTTACATGAGTGTTTAAAATTACTGATTTAGCACACCTTAATATGAAATCGGCTGGTGATTTGTACTGCGACATTGCCAAATGCGATTTATGAAAAAGCAATGAAACACCTGATATAAAGTGAATTATAGTCATTTTATGGGCTGGTTGTATCATGGTTTAAGTTGGTTTACAATCATAGGTTTGTGTCCTTTGCATTAAGGTGACCGCCATCCATTATTATCAGAAATTTGAGTTGACGATTCCCGCACCAAAAGCTCAACGGGCATCATTTCTACATGGCCGGGTTTTGTTTCCCCGTTATTTGTAATTTGCCCTTGCAACAACGAAAATGCTACGCTGCACAGCTCGGCAACAGGTTGCCTTATAGAGGTGATGGATGGTTTGGAGAAATCAAAGTAAGGAAGTTCGTCAAAACAAACCAGCGCAATATCCTTAGGAATAACAATGTTGTGAACATGACAGGCTCGGAGAGTCGCTGTTGCCAGGTTATTGTTAACGGCAAAAACTGCATCGGGCATATTCTTATCATGGAGACGAGTCGTGAAAAAATCCTCAACCATGTCGACCAGGCAGAGGAAGGGAATATTGTGCACTTCAGTATGAATGGCTGCATTCTCAAAAACACTTACGAAACCCTCAACCCGTTCGGCAACGGATGAAATGTAGCTTGGGGTTAGGGAGAGTACCACTGGGTTGCGAAAACCCTGATTTAGCAGGTGCTGTGCCAGTAATTCTCCACCAACCTTGTTGTTAACAACAGCCGACGGTATAGGTACAGTAGGAAAGTACCTGTCAATGAGTACCAGCGGGAATCCGGATTTTACCAAATTTTCCAGCTCGGTTGGGTTTTGCTGCGAAGAGGAGAGAATAATTCCATCCACCTGCCGGTTACGAAAAATTTCAAGGAGTTTAAGCTCTTTGCCCACGCTTTCGTCGGTGCTGCCTATTATCATGTTGTAGCCAAGCTCCCAGGCCAAATCCTCCAGCTGTCTTGCCAAAGAGGCATAAAAGTTGTTGGAGATATCCGAAACAATTAGGCCCAAAGTGTTGCTCATCCCGGTACGCAGGCTTCGTGCTGTTTGGTTGGGATTGTATCCATACGCCCTAACTGCTGCCATAACTTTGTCGCAGGTTTGTCCAGAAATTCCGTAACCCCTAGCCTTCCCGTTTACCACAAGGGATACCAGAGTTTTCGATACGCCAACCTTTTTTGCAATGTCGTTAAGGGTTACCTTCTTCACCGTGTTTGAGCCTTTTCCACAAATATACTGTAAATATCTAAAACGATTTAGCCGCCAATGGAAAATTTAATGGTGTAGGATCAAAGTTTTATTGCAGCTCTGATTGCTGCCGATTTTTTAGTTTGGCATTGTTCCTGAGGAGCATTCTACAAGTAGGTTTTGTTTAGAATAGCTTTTCCTGGCTTGGAATGGCAGTAAAGCAGCAATCTGCAGTAGAAGATTTATTCTGAGTTAGGATGTAAAAATTTATGGTGAATTTTTACATCATATAGGTAAAAAGGCATAAATTTATTGAAAAATCTGATTATGAGGAAATTAATTTCAGCCATACTCGCTATTCTACCTATGTTTACGACTTTTGGCCAAAGGTCGGACATTGATAGCCTGCTAAAACAGCTGAATGAAGCACCGAACACATCGGTAAAGGCCGAAACAGCCATAGATTTGGCTCAAAGATATATAAACATCGATACTGACTCAGCTATGGCGTTCAACCAAATTGCCCACCAGCTAGCCACGGATCTTTCCGACACAGCCCTAATGATTCGGTGCGAAAACACTTATGGCTTTATTTTTAACGTGAACTCAAGTTTTGAAAAGGCAAGGGAGCGCTTTAGCCGGGTGCTTGAGATGGCCATAAGCGCTCACGATTCAAGCCTTATTGCCTCTGCCTATGGAAATATTGGCAACACCTACATGTTCGAGCAAAAATACAGCATGGCGGTTGAAAGTTTCCTTAAGGCGCTGGATATCTTCGAAAAACGAAACAACCAAAAGGGAGTTGCAACCGTTTACGGCGTGCTGGGAAACCTGTACTTAAGCCTTGATAAGCTGGACCAGTCGTTGGAGTACTACCAAAAGGCGCAAAGCATGTTCCATACACTGGGATGGGCCGATTACGAGGCAACAGCGCTCATGAACATTGGCGTTATTTATAAGAATAAAAAGGATTACAAAAAGGCACTCGAATACTTCAGCAGGGCTCAAAAATTTGAAACCAACCAGGGAAACTACTATAAATCGGCCCAATGCCTTGCTAATATTGGAGAAGTAGAGTTTGCCCTCAAGAACTACGAAAAGTCAATAGCCTACCAGGAAAAGGCCTTCGATGCTTTTGAAAAGGTCAAGGCAAAAAACGATGCAGCCCTCTGCCTGATGAGCATCGGCTGTGCTTACGATAGCTTGAATAAAAGCGCAATGGCAAAAAGTTACTACGCTAAAACCTTGAGCTATATTGACTCTCTTAACCAGCCAAACCTTAAAATGACGCTGGCCGGACAAATTTATAGCCTGAATAAAAAGTTAAATAATTTTGAAGAAGCCCTAAAGTACTACGAAATTTACACCATGTGGAAGGACACGATTCTGGCCAGGGATAACCAGAAAAACCTGGCAGAGCTCCTCACCAAGTATGAAACGGTTCAAAAGGAAAAGGAAATCGAACTTCAAAAGGAAAGGGTAAAAAGGAGGGATATTATTCTCTTGTCTGAACTTCTGCTTTCTGTTCTTCTTATTGGGTTAGTTGGGGTGCTGGTATCGAGCTACCGCAGGAAAAAACGCGACAACGAAATTCTGGAACAAAGTAATAGCTTGATTTCGCAGCAAAAGGAAGAAATCCAAACACAACGAGATGAGGTGGTTAGCCAGCGCGATAGAATAATCCGTCAGAACAGGCTGATTACCGATAGCATTGAGTATGCCCGGCACATCCAGTCGACCATTCTCCCATCCAGGGAGCAACTTTCAGCATTTTTCCCTGAATTTTTTATTTTTTATCTTCCCCGAGATATTGTCAGCGGCGATTTTTACTGGTTTAAGCTTCAAGAAAACGCAGGTATTCTGGCATTTGCTGATTGCACGGGGCATGGTGTACCCGGGGCGTTTATGAGCATTTTGGGCATAACCCTTCTGGACGATATTGTTACCCCGAAGAGTTCGATATCTCCAAGCCAAATTCTTGAGGAGTTAAGGGTAAACGTAAAAAACTCCCTCAAACAGTCGGGTAAACGGGTTGAAACCAAGGATGGTATGGATATGGCTATTTGCAGGTTCAACCCAGCCTCAACATATCTTGAGTATTCAGGAGCCAACATGCCGTTAACAATAATCAGGAATGGCGAGGTGCTGGAATTCAGGCCTACACGAAACCCCATTGGATACTACCCAAAGGAAATGCCTTTTGAAAACCACCAGGTAGAGCTACGCAAACACGATATGCTATACCTTTTTACAGATGGCTTTTCGGATCAGCTAGGCGGCCCCAACTACCAAAAGTACAAGAGGCAAAATCTTATCAACCTTTTAAAATCCATTGCTGGGCTTTCCATGACCCAACAGGAAAACATTTTGGCTGCCAGCCATTCCGATTGGAAGGGTACCTACGAGCAGGTTGACGACATTCTGGTAATGGGAATAAAATTCTAGGGTCAGTCGCCTGGGTATCTTCAAATTTAGGATATGATCTCAAAGCCGGTAATTTAATCCCGTTACTTAGAACCACTAGATGGGCGTTGAGTGTTAACGCTACTAGTAGATTTGCCAAATTTATCAACAATTGCTGTGTAGCATTCTCAGAGGCGCATAGCTGTGGATGAATACCCAACGAGGAGGTGGTAGCCGAGCTCCGTCGCTAGCAACATGTCGGAGGTTTGGGTTTAATCCCTTTCAGTTGACAACAGGAAACCTTCTGGTGAGGAATCGAAACTTTACCTCTGCAATGCTACCGGTGGGCTGATGAGAACCTGCAGAATGACAGGGAAGGGGTTGTGCTGGAACTATAAGGGTTGCAGGAAGACTTCGACCT
Organism: Bacteroidales bacterium UBA1064; assembly: GCA_002316235.1. Lineage (GTDB taxonomy): Bacteria > Bacteroidota > Bacteroidia > Bacteroidales > Tenuifilaceae > UBA1064. The sequence goes on along the minus strand of DCDD01000057.1, from coordinate 1,068 downwards.
ATGGGAGGTGCCTGAGGGCGACAGGCAGAAGCTATCAGCGCTGTGGCAAAAAGGTAGCTGGGGCTACTGTTAGCATATTTCAAGACACCAAGCAAAAAATCCTATTATAATAAATTTATATGGAAATAATGCAAACACTTATTTTGAAATGGCTTGTTTTTATTCCAAAACTCTAGAATTACGCTGAGATAAGTTTAACATTGAAAACACTATAAGGCATATTTTTATAACTTAGTGCAGTTATTTTCAGGCAAGAAGAAGGGCAAAACCTTAATTTCGTTCAAAAAAGAGATTTAAACCCTTTGACCGTTTAGACTTAATCATTTTTTAATATATAGCTATCAGCCGTTAGATTATTTTGACTCATCTTTGGCATGACAAAAAAGTATCCGTATTACCAGCTGCAAATCCGAAACATATTCAAGTAGTATGATGTTGGAAAGTGATTTTTGGGTAAGTCCAGATATTTCGAATGCAGTAGCAAAAGTTAAACCTATTATATAAAGTTTTGTTTTACATGCACCTTATGTGTTAATTTATTTGCCAATAATTAAACCATTACTAACCAAATTTTAATTTAATGAAAAAAATCAGGTTTTTTATCGCCATGTTGTTTACCGTTGTTGGCTTATGGGCAAACGCCCAGGTAACAACTTCGGAAATAAACGGTAAGGTAGTAGATGAAAAAGGAATGGCATTGCCATTTGCCACTGTTGTGGCCATCCATGAGCCTTCGGGAACGCAGTATGTTACCACTACTGACAATGCTGGTAACTATCGTTTAACCAACCTGCGTGTTGGTGGACCCTACAAGTTAAGCATTTCGTTTGTAGGGTACTCCACGGGAGTTTATACGGACATTAACCTTAACCTGGGTGAATCGTACCTGCAAAATGTAAAGTTAAAAGAATCAACAACATCCCTAGAGGAGGTTGTCGTTTCGGCAGGAATGGGGAATCCTATTTTGAGTTCGGAAAGAACCGGTGCACAAACCAACATCAGCAGGGGTGACATAAACACACTGCCTTCAATTTCCCGCAGCATCACCGACTTTTCAAAGTTAACACC
>DCDD01000025.1 GCA_002316235.1 Bacteroidales bacterium UBA1064 | reverse complement strand
AACCTTTATCCTTTATTTTCCCTCCTTCCCTCTTTCAGAAAGATTTGCTAAAAATTGTAAATTTGAGGGAATTTTAAATAGTTAAATTGATACTAAATGCTTTTTAGCGATATAGTTGGACAGGAAAAGGTAAAAGAACGGCTGATTCAGCTGGTAAGGGAGAACCGTGTGCCCCATGCCAACCTTTTTGTAGGCCCACCCGGTGCAGGAAAACTCCCCCTGGCAGTTGCCTTTGCACAGTATATCATGTGTGAAAACCGTGGCAAGAGCGATTCGTGCGGAGTTTGCCCCTCATGCAGGAAAGTAGCCAAGTTGGTTCACCCCGACCTGCATTTCGTTTTCCCCACCAAGACAAAGGAAAAATCGGATGAGGGTGCCGATGAAAATTCCGAAAAACCTGACGATACCATTTCAACATGGCGCTCGGCTATTATCGCCAATCCCTACTTTGGCGAGAACGACTGGTACGAAATGATCGGAATGGAGAATAAGCAGGGAATTATAAGCACCGCCACTGCCAGTGAAATAATCAGAAAACTAGGCTTGAAAAGCTTTGAAAACGAGTTTAAGGTTATAATAATATGGCTGCCCGAACGTATGAATAATCAGGCAGCTAATAAGCTACTGAAACTGATTGAAGAACCGCCCGAAAAGACTATCTTTTTGCTGGTGAGCGAAAACCCCACCCATATCCTAAAAACCATACTTTCAAGAACCCAGCAGGTGATGGTACCCCCCATTAATCGTGAAAGCGTAGCCCTTGCCCTGCATGACAAGTATAACCTTTCTCCTGAGTTGGCTCACGACATCAGCCGGATAGCCAATGGAAATTTTTATGAGGCCATCAGGTTGAAGGACCAGGAATCAAACTACTTTTTCACCAGCTACCGGAAGCTAATGCGACTTTGCTACTCCAAAAACGTGCTCGGACTCCTCGACTGGGTTGATGAAACAGCTTCGCTGGGCAGGGAGGACTTAAAGCACCTGCTTGTTTACTCCCTTAGGCTAACCCGCGAAACCCTCGTGCTCAACATGGGAGTTGAGGAGGTTTCATACCTGATGGGGGAAGAGGAAGCATTTTGTCACGATTTCTCACCATTCATTACAACAAATAATGTCTTTAGCATTACTGACGAGCTGGTTACTGCCTTCGAGTGTATCACCCAAAATGGTAACCCAACGGTAGTTTTAACCCACATGACCATGAGGATGGTTAAGCTAATCCCCAATAAAAAAGCGGCCTAGAAGGTTCATAATTTTTTGCTAAATTTGACGACTTTTAATTGGCTAACCTGACGATGGAAAAAAATATAGGGTCGAGGGGCGGGGTTATAACCGTGAACGAAGCTTCCGAGCATTCGGTTTGCAGCTCAAAGGGTTGCGCCAAGCTAAAAGTTCACGACTGGATGGCCGACCTTCCCATGCCGCTCCAGCAATCGGATATTATTGAAGTTCAATTTAAAAATACCCGAAAGGGTTTTTACCGAAATGCCAACCAGCTCGTTCTTCGGCAAGGTGATATTGTGGCTGTGGAGGCTACCCCTGGCCATGATATAGGCGTGGTTACCCTTACCGGCTGGCTGGTAGAGCGCCAAATGAAACGAGTAGGAGTTGACCCTAAAACTACCGAGTTCAAAAAGGTTTACCGTAAGGCAAAACAGGCCGATATTGAGAAATGGATAGAAGCTATTGCCCTTGAAAATAGCACCATGATTAGGGCAAGGAAAATTGCCGAGGAACAAAAGCTGAACATGAAAATTGGCGATGTAGAGTACCAGGGTGATAAAACAAAAGCCATTTTCTACTACATTGCTGACGAACGGGTTGATTTCCGGGAGCTAATTAAAATACTGGCCGAGGAATTCAGGGTAAAAATTGAGATGCGACAAATTGGTGCCCGTCAGGAGGCAGGGCGTATTGGCGGGATAGGCCCATGCGGTCGGGAGTTGTGTTGCTCATCGTGGATCTCACACTTTGCCTCGGTTAGCACCAATTCCGCTAAGGTTCAGGAGCTGTCATTAAATCCTCAAAAACTTGCTGGTCAGTGCGGAAAACTTAAATGCTGCCTTAACTACGAGCTCGACAGCTACATGGATGCCCGCAAGGACTTCCCCGATACCAGTATTGCTCTTGAAACCGCCGATGCCACTTACTACCACTTCAAAACCGATATCTTCAGACGGAGTATGTGGTACGGCAGCGAGCCTTCTTCGTCGGTTAACCTTATCGAAGTCTCTGTTGATCGCGTTAACGAAATTATCGCCCTAAACAGAAAGGGAATTAAAGCCGACAAGTTGTTGGAAAATACTACATCCGACCAGAATAACTCCCGGCCAAACGGCTTCACCGATGGTTTACTCGACGAGGGTAGCCTGACCCGATTTGATAAAAAGGGGGGAAAGACCGCAAAAAGGAAAAAAAGCAGAAATCGCAACCGAACCAGGCCAAGCAATGAGTAAAAGCCTACCAATTGCTTTTTTGGCAGCTACGCTTACATTGGCTTGCTGCAACAGGGATGCCGTATTTGATTCATACGTAGCTATTCCCCGTGAAACTTGGAGCGCCGATAGCTTGGCTAGCTTCAACATTGCTATTCCCGACACTTCCCAATCCTACGACATCATAATTAATCTACGCAACTCCACCGACTACCCGTTTCAAAACCTTTTTCTTTTCATCAGCATTTACTCCCCCAACGGTGGCTTTGTCCGTGATACCTTCGAATGCTTCCTGGCCGACGATAATGGTCGCTGGACGGGTAGGGGTAGCGGGAGAATTCACGACAACCGGTTCATTTACCGCGAGGGTGTAAAGTTTTATCAACCTGGCAGCTACAGATTTGACCTTCAGCAGGCCATGCGAGTTGAAGACCTCAGGGGAGTTGTTGATGTTGGAATAAGAATTGAACAATCCCAACAAAACTTTAAATAACTAGGGCACAAGCTACTCAGCCCATATCACGTAAAAATCATAACTCTCTGCAAGGTGGGTAAGAATAAGCTTAAGCGATTTGCCGAGAACGAAACATTCTCCAACCTCTTTCAGCCCCCCCTTGAGGAGGTGCTTAACGACAAATTCGAGCTAAAAGGGAAATGGGGGAACAGCTACTTTAAAAATATCAACCCTTTGGTTCTGGAGCTGGGATGCGGCAAAGGGGAGTACACCGTTAGCCTGGCCGGTATGAACCCACAGAAAAATTTTATCGGTATCGACATAAAAGGGGCCAGAATATGGCGCGGCGCAAAAACCGCACTTGAAAACAAGCTGAACAACGTGGCGTTTGTTCGAACCCGCATTGAGCATATATGCTCAATTTTTGCTCAAAATGAGGTGGATGAGCTGTGGATTACCTTTCCCGACCCTCAGGAACGAGAGATTAAGGCCAAAAAACGCCTAACGTCGAGCCGTTTTTTGAACCTCTATTCAGGATTTTTAAAACCAAATGCCATTGTTCACCTAAAAACGGATAACCGGCAGCTATTCGACTACACCAAGGCGCTGGTGGAACAAAATAAATTTAATGTTTTAATCTGTACTACCGACCTCTATGCCAATTTTACCAACGATCCTGTTCTTGGTATAAAAACATTTTACGAGCAGCAATTTCTAGGTGAGGGACTTCCCATAACCTACCTCCGTTTTGTCCTTAACCATCCCGGACCCTACCATGAACCAATCCGGTAACGATAATACAGGTTTCTTCGAAAAGGTTTACGAGGTAACCCGTATGATACCGTATGGCAGGATAACCACATATGGTGCCATTGCACGCTACCTTGGTTCTGCTCAATCGGCCAGAATGGTAGGGTGGGCATTAAACTCCTGCCACTCCCAACCCGATTGGGTTCCTGCCCATCGTGTGGTCAACAGGAATGGCCAGCTAACCGGAAAAGTCCATTTCCCTGGTTCAAACACCATGCAGCAGCTGCTCGAATCGGAGGGTATTAGGGTTGAGGATGACACCGTTTTGGAGTTCAAAAAGTTCTTTTGGAATCCCGCTACCGAACTTTAACCTTTAAATAACGTTTTATAACCATGGACATCCCAAATTTTATTCTGGGAGGCATGACAATGTCCTGTAAAATAACCTACTTTTGTGCTTTTCTAAGTATAACAAAATCAACATAATGAATTTGACCACCGATCAGGTTTTGGAGGTACTCAACCAAGTAGTACATCCCGAAAGCGGGCAGAGCATAGTGAGCATGGGCATGGTTAAGGATTTGACAGCCAGCGACCGGCGCATTTCATTTACCCTGAAGCTCACAAAGAAGAACGATCCCTTTGCCTCATCGCTCAAAAAGACAGCCCAAAGACTGCTGACCGAAAGGGTTGGACAACAGGTAGAAATAGACATACAGGTTGTTGCCGACATCCCTGAAAGAATATCCCCACTAAAAACCAAAGCCTCGGTTAGCCGGGTAAAAAATATTGTGGCTATTGCCTCGGGGAAAGGGGGTGTGGGCAAATCAACCATAGCAGCCAACCTGGCCGTTTCGGTTGCCAAGTCAGGCGCCCGTGTTGGACTTATAGATGCCGATATATACGGACCCTCCATTCCTAAAATGTTCAACGTAGAAAACGTTCAACCCGAAGTTATGAAGGAGGATGAGATGGAACTGATTGTTCCCGTTGAGCGTTACGGCGTGAAGCTTCTCTCAATTGGTTTTTTCGTTGACCCCAACAATGCTCTTATTTGGCGGGGACCCATGGCCACCAGCGCACTAAAGCAGCTAATCCACCAGGGAGCCTGGGGTGAGCTAGACTACCTGTTCATTGACATGCCACCCGGCACCAGCGACATTCACCTGACCCTGGTTCAGGAAGTTGCGGTTACCGGTGCCGTTATTGTTAGCACCCCCCAGGACGTTGCTTTGGCTGACGCTGTTAAGGGGATAAGCATGTTTGGAAGTCAGGGGATAAATGTCCCAGTGCTTGGCCTGGTGGAGAACATGGCATGGTTCACTCCCGAAGAACTACCCGAGAATAGGTACTACATTTTTGGAAAGGACGGTTGCAAAAAGCTGGCTGAGCGCATGAAACTACCGTTGCTAGGGCAAATCCCCCTGGTGCAAAGCATTCGTGAGGGTGGCGATTTCGGTGAACCCGTTGCCCTGCACTCATCGGTGGTGGCCAAAGCATTTGATGAGCTTGCCACAAATCTTATTAGACAGGTCGAAATTCGCAACAGGGAACTTCCTCCTACTACCATTGTAAACGTTAAACACTAATAAATTATCCATTTCAAAATTTTTAAACCATGACTAGCAAGGAGGAAATTGTAACAAAAGTAGCTGCAGCCATTGATGTTATTCGCCCGTTTCTTCAGAATGATGGCGGTGACATCTCACTGGTAGAAGTAACCGATGACAATACGGTTAGGGTGAAGCTGCATGGCGCATGCGGTAGCTGCCCCTACAGCCTGATGACTTTGAAGAATGGAGTAGAACAAGCCATCATGCGCGATGTTCCCGAAATAAGAGGGGTTGAAGCAGTTAACCTAAACATACCCTAACAACTTTTTTTCAAGTATCCTAACCATTTAGAATTCTAGAACTTCAGGTAACGGAAAACTCCCTTTTTAAAGGGAGTTTTTTTGTAGTATAAAATATGTGGTTGGCAATCATAAAATTATAATCCCATCAACTTTTTCCCCGGGTCTGTCAAAAATCAAACGCAAACCCTTGCAAAAGCAAAGTTCCCCATCGACATTTACACCAAATTATCATTAATACTTTCAACCTATGAGATACGTACTACTTTTTACCCTGATGCTGGTTGTTGCCTCAGTTGCTGCGCAGGAACCAGTAACGCTTAAATTTACGCGTCCATCAAAGGTGCAGGCTTCAGCCTCAAAAATCAAGCTGAAAGTCCAAGGTAACGAATACGTTCTTAAGAATGGAGCAAGCATATCCATCAACGTTACCCCGGAGTACGGAAAGTCGTTGCTGATTAATGCCGGAGACCAAACTGCCTACTACTTGAAACCTAAACCTGGGGAAACCTACGAGTTTGAGGTTGGTTTTAAATTTGCAGGCCCTTACATACTGCTGCTGAGCGGGGAAGAGGCCAAACCAGGCGAGGCTGTCCAGGTAACCGACACCACTGCCAAACCCGAGGGGTGGGAAACCAACCTAAAGGTTGACCGGGATAACATGGGAGCTGGAATTACCCTTCAAAAAACCGACCAGTCCGAGGCAATAAGGCAGGAGTGGCTGGCTCGCGGGGGTAAAATTAAATACCAATCGGTTGTTTTCAACGGAACCTATTTTGGTATGGACATGGACATGGAGGGCGTTGACGCAAACAGGATAGACGGGTACGGAGGCGGCATTTCGTTCTACCAGAACAGGATTAACCTTAAAATTCCTGCCTACAAAACCGGAGCTTCATCATGGAACTCCTTTAACATCGGTTTTGGATACGACATGCTGGTGTACGCATACAAATTTGACATGAAGATGGACCCCATAACAACTAAAATGGATGTGGTTACTATTACCATGCCATTCTCGGCCAATATTGGATGGACACTGGGTTTGGGAAAGTTTATTGATGAGGGGAACTGGAAGGGAGTTGCCCTTACCCTAAGGTACCGTCCTTCCATTATGTTTAACTTTACCAACTCAACCGTTAAGATGACCTCAACCGATCCCCACATCTCCGGCTCTACTTCCACCAGCACCGACAGCAATGTGCAGTTTAACGCTGGTGGTGTGGGCTTCGACGTTGATTTCTCAAACTTTAGCTCCACCATGGAGAAGCTCGCCCCGAAACCCAAGCTTAAACTTTCGTTCTTCGTCATGCCCCCCGTTAAGGACATGCCCCTGTTTATCAGCTTTGGGCTGGGTATAACTACATACTCCCGCTAGTAATTTATAAATGAAAACACACACCAAAATTATCAGTATGCTGATTACAAGCTAAAGGTCATACCCCTATAATCTAAAAGTCTTGGGCCAAACCCGACATCAGAACTATAATTACAATAGGAATAAACAGTGGAGTCCTAAAACCACTATAACCAAGAGGGGCGTTACCGAAAAGCCAAACGAGTAGGAAAAAATTCAACTTAACTCTAATTTTATGAGAACACTAGGAAACATTTTATGGCATTTTCCTTTTTTGGGGTTTTTAACCGCACTTGGAACCTTTTTAATAGGCGGTTTGCTGGTTATAACTGTAATTGGCTCACCACTTGGTCTGGGGCTAATTCAGCTTTCCAAGTTCTTGCTTGCCCCATTCTCCAACGCCATGGTTGATAAAACCGACCTTCAGGCCGATCAAAATAAGGCATGGAAGACTTACGGGATTATTGTCCGGATTCTTTACTTCCCGATTGGGCTATTTCTGGTTGTTGTAAACATTTTTCAAATTGCCGGCCTATTTATTTCAATCGTTGGGATACCAGTGGCTCTGGTTTTGGCAAAATCAATTGGTACTTACTTCAACCCGGTAAACAAGGTTTGCGTTTCAAAAGCAGTTGCCGATGAGCTTAGCTCAAGAAAGGCTAAGGCAGAGGTTGATAAGGCTTTTGCAACAAAGTAAAGAATGTAGCATAACATTCCATCCAACAAATTTAAAAAGGCATTTTAAATGCCCTATCCTCCTTGGCTTGTTACAGCAACCAGGGAGGTTTCTTTTTTGTAAAAGCATAGTGAAAATAAAGGCCGTTTTGATAAAAGTTTACTATAAATACATTTATATTTACAGAATAAAGCCCAAAAATATGGTCAAAAAAATCTTCATGCTGCTACTTGCTACCCTAATGTGTCCGGCACTATACGCCATACCCGACACGTCAAGGGTTGCGTTGCTGGTTATAGATATTCAGGATTTCTACTTTCCGGGTGGCAAATCGGAGCTGGTAAACCCGTTGCCTGCGGCTAAGAATGCAGCGCTGCTGGTTGAATACTTCCGATCGCACCAGCTGCCGGTTATATACGTAAAACACCAGTCGGCAGAACAGGAAGAAATTAACGAGATGGTAAAGCCTCTGGCCGATGAGCCGATTTTCACCAAAACGGAGGTGAACTGCTTTGTGGGGACACAACTTTACGACTACCTTGTGGGCCAGCAAATTTCAAAGCTGGTTATCTGTGGTATGCAAACCCACCTCTGTGTTGAGGCAGCAGTTAGGGCTGCTTCGGACTATGGGTTCAAGGTAACCCTTATTCACGATGCGTGTGCCACCAGGGATGTTAAATGGGGCAATACTACCATTCCGGCCAACATGGTTCACCTGTCAACCCTTTCAACCCTTCAAAACTACGCCAGAATACTTAGTACCGAGGAATGCCTCAAGGCCAACCCTTAAAGATTTAACCACTTAAAACGCAGGACTGGCAAAAGCTTTAACATCGCCTCCGGTTATGTCCTTGTCGCATAGTATGATAAGCCGTTCGACAACATTCCGAAGTTCCCTTACGTTCCCGGTCCAGGGTAGCCGTTTCAACTCGTCAACAGCATCGGGTCTAAACACCTTAGGCGGTATGCCATACTCGGAGCAAATTAGCTGGTTGAAATGTTCTGCAAGCAATGGAATATCCTCAACCCTTTCGCTTAGCGGGGGAACATGAATGATGATGACGCTTAAACGGTGGTAAAGGTCTTCGCGAAAGTTACCATTTTGAATCTCGTGGGTGAGGTTTTTATTGGTTGCCGCAATAACCCTCACGTTAACGGGAATATCCTTATCGCTCCCCACACGGCTAATCTTGTTCTCCTGAAGAGCTCTGAGCACTTTTGATTGAGCGCTTAGACTCATGTCGCCTATTTCATCGAGGAAAAGCGTTCCGCCATCGGCCTGTTCAAATTTACCCTTGCGCTGCTTAATTGCCGATGTAAACGCTCCCTTCTCGTGTCCAAAAAGTTCGCTCTCGATAAGCTCCGATGGAATGGCAGCACAGTTCACCTCCACAAAAGGCATGTCGGAGCGGTTGCTCTTTTCGTGAAGCCATCGGGCTACCAGCTCCTTCCCTGTTCCGTTTGGTCCGGTGATGAGCACCCTTGCCTCGGTTGGGGCAACCCTGTCTATCATCTCCTTGACCTTAACGATAGCCGGCGACTCGCCAACTATGTCGTAGGCCTTATTCACCTTGCGCTTAAGGATTTTGGCCTCCTGAATAAGGGTAGTTTTATCGGTTGCGTTGCGTATGGTGATTAGCAAACGGTTCAGGTCCAACGGTTTCTCAATAAAGTCGTATGCCCCCTTCTTTATAGACTCCACAGCAGTGTCAATGTTCCCATGTCCGGATATCATAACCACCGGTACATCGGCTGCTTGTTCCTGAAGCTTTTCAAGGACCTCAATGCCATCCATCTGGGGCATTTTAATGTCGCAGAGAACAATATCGTAGCATCCGGAGCCAAACATCTCAATTCCGGTTGGGCCATCTTCAGCCAAATCAACCGAATGGCTTTCGAATTCAAGTATCTCCTTCAGGGTGCTTCGGATAGCCTTCTCGTCGTCAATGACAAGGATTTTGGCCATAGCTCAATTTTTGGTAAATATACCAAATAATGCTTAATGAACGTGATTAAAAAGCATGGCTGCTTTGCAGCTCGGCCATAAATCCCTCCTTAAGGGCGAATGATGACTGGAACAACTTGTTAATTCCTATTTTTTGGATGATGAGGTTAATAAATACCGAGGCCGGAACAATCAGGTCAACCCGCATGGGGTCCAGTCCCTTTAGCGCCATGCGCTGATCGTGGGTGGAGGTGATAAAAAAATTGTGCAGCTCGAAGTACCGCTCAAGGGGTATTTCGGCCCAGGGTTCGCTACCAGGAGCAATGCTTCCCGAGTGCTCCATGATGCTACGAATTGAATCGAAAGAGCCGGAGCTTCCCACCAATCGGACAGGAACATACCTACGCGCAGCATCAAAAAGAGTTTGAACTTCCACATTAATAAACTCTTCCAGAGCCCTCAGCTGCTTCTGTGTTATAGGATCGGAAAGTTGAAACTGCTGCATCAACCTTGAAACACCCAGGTTAAAGCTGTGAAGCCAAAATGGCTCGCTGGTATTCCCAAGTATTATCTCATTACTTCCACCACCAATATCCAGAATCAAGCTACAGGTGTTACCCAAATCTAATGCCTCCCTGACCCCCTTGTACACCAGCGTTGCCTCGCGATTACCGTCAATTATTTCAACATTGAGCCCAAAACTGGTGCGAATATCCTCAACAAAGTTTGTCCCGTTTGAGGCATCCCGGGTAGCCGAAGTGGCAAATGCAAAGAACTTACCAGCACCCAAGCTTTTCGCTTTAGCCATGTGGGTATTAATTGCATCCAGGCCACGCTGCCATGCCTCCGGAGTAATAATCTTCCTGTTTAAACCGCCCTCGCCCAGCCTAACCGGGAGCTTTTCCTCGTAAATAATCTCGGGGCGTTCTTCCTGGTTAAACCTGGCTACCAACAGGTTGAAGGTGTTGGTTCCCATGTCAATAATTGCCACATTCATAACCTAAACATCTAATCTAAAACACTCCACTCCTTAAAAAACTGCGTAAGAAACAGCTCCATAAACTGATGCCTTTCAACAGCAATTTGCCTTGCCGTTTGGGTGTTGAGCCTATCTTTCAAAAGAAGAAGCTTTTCGTAAAAGTGATTGATGGTGCTTCCGTGGGCATGTTGGTACTCATCAAACGAGTGGTGTTGCTGGGGCTTCAAATCAGGAATGTACATGGGCCGATGTCTGGCTCCGCCGTAGGCAAATGCCCTTGCAACTCCAATGGCGCCGATGGCATCGAGCCGGTCGGCATCCTGAACAACCTTTGCCTCAATAGTGGAAGGAGTAGTATCAACACCGGCACCCTTAAATGATACCTGCCCAATGATAAGTGCAACACGCCGGGCTTCATCATCGCTATATCCGGAATCGTGCAGAATTCTGAGCGCAACAGGGCAACCCTCGGTGTTTCTGTTCAGCTTCCAATCGTCAACATCGTGTAGCAAAGCGGCCAGCTCAACCGTGAAGGGATTGGCATTTTCCCTTTCTGATATGAACAACGCCAGCTTAACCACCCTGAGAATGTGCCACCAGTCGTGACCTGTTGAATCGCCCCGGCAGGCAAATTTAACAGATTGGTAAACCTGTTGTAAATCGTTATCCATTGGGGTAATACAAGTTTGTAAAAAAAGCGCTTCAAAATGCGAAGAGCGAAAATCCGATGGATTATTCGCCCTCAGCTCAACAAGCTTATTACCTGCTGCTAGCTTCTATACCTAATCCACTTTATCATCTCCTTCCACGAGTACTTCTTGCCGTACATCAGAATTCCCACCCTGTAAATTTTTGCAGCTAACCATACAGTAACAGCAAAAGTTCCGATTAGTAGCGCTGCCGAAAGGATAAGCTGCCATACAGGAACGCCAAATGGAAGCCGGGTTAGCATCACTATGGGGGAGGTGAAAGGTATCATCGAGAACCAGAAGGCAAGGGAACCGTCGGGCGATTTAATGCCAACAATCATAACAAATATCGCCAGTATAAGGGGAATGGTTATGGGCATAACCAGCTGCTGGGTGTCGGAAACATTTTCTACAGCCGAACCAACAGCAGCGTACATGGCGGCATAGAGCAGGTACCCCATCAGGAAAAAGAATATAAAACCGCCGATTATCAATCCATAGTTCTGATTTTTCAGGGCTTGTAGAAAGTTATCGGTATTTGTTTCAGAGATTGCTGCTGTTACATCGGCTGACTGAGCTCCTTGGTTGGCCATGATGGACTGGTTGGCAATTTGAACCTGCTCCATATTGGCCTTGCCTGATTTTTCCGATATGAGGTTAAGGCCAACTCCGGCCAAACCGGCAGTGAGTACAATCCAAATTGCAATCTGCAGCAACCCCACCGCTGCTATTCCAAATATTTTGCCCATCATAAGCTGTACGGGCTTTACAGACGAAACGAGTAGCTCAACAACGCGGTTATTCTTCTCCTCAATTACCCCCTGCATAACCTGGTTGCCCATCAGCATCACCATCATGTACATCAGAAAACTTAAAATATAAGCTATTCCCATGGTTATCAGGGTATTGCTCTCCTTTTCCTCGCCATCCTTTGAAATTTTGATGGAGCGGACGTTAACCTTAGTTTTTACGTCCTTGAGTATTTTATCAAGGTCCTGAATGTTGTAGGTCATCAACTTACGGGTTTCAATTTCCTTCTCCATAGAGTTCTCGATATGCGAAATCACCTCAATGGAAGGTTGTTTGGGCGAGTAGATGGTAAGGGCTGGGGCAATGCTACCCGGAAGTGAATCAATTGTAAGCAGGGCGTAGTAGCCTGACTCCTCTAGTGAATTTTTTACCTTTTCGGCCGGCGTATCGGTTATGGTAGTAATTTTAATGTATTCGGTTTGGGGAATAGCACTTCCAAAGTGCTGTGTATTGTCAATAACGGCAATATTGCGCACTTCAGTGTCCTCCATGGTGGCAAAATAGGTAGGAAGAATTACCATGGCGGCAAAAAATAGCGGCGAAAGCAGGGTGGTAAAAATGAATGATTTTTTCCGCACCCGGGTCATAAACTCCCGCTGAAGTATAAGGAACATTTGTTTCATAATTCCGGAATTTTTTATAAAATACTAGTTAAGCGATAAACCATGAGCCTTGTTGTACTCCTGCACAACCCGAATAAAGATATCGTGCATGCTGGGTACTACGGGATTAAACGAAAGCACCTCAACACTTGAAATCAGGCTTTGAAGCAGCTTGTTGCTATCCGAAGCCGATTGCAGCCTTACCTGCACCCTTGGAATAGCCTTCTCGGTGTTAACGTTAAAAATGTCAAATGTACCGTTCAGGTTTTGCCTCAGGGTTTCGAGGTTTCCCTTAAAGGCAACTTCAAATACGTTGCTGCCATAGTTAGCCCGCACCTGGTCAATTTGCCCGCTAAGGATATTTTTTGATTTATTGATGAGGGTAATGTGATCGCAAAGCTGCTCAACCGATTCCATGTTATGGGTGGAAAAGATAATGGTGGTGCCATTTTTCTTCAACTCCAGTATCTCATCGGTAATCAGCTGGGTGTTTATAGGGTCGAAACCGCTGAATGGCTCGTCGAATATGAGCAGCTCGGGTTTGTGGATAACGGTTACAATGAACTGCACCTTCTGGGCCATACCCTTTGAGAGCTCCTCAATTTTTTTATCCCACCAGGATTGAATTTCAAATTTTTCAAACCAGTACTTCAGGCTTTTAGTTGCATCTTGCCGGCTTAACCCCTTGAGCTGGGAAAAGAATAGGGCTTGCTCTCCAACCTTCATTTTTTTATAAAGCCCACGCTCTTCGGGCAAATATCCTATCCGGTAGATGTCGTTGGGTTCAATTTTGCGGCCATCGAACATAACTTCTCCCTTGTCGGGGCCGGTAATCTGGTTAATTATTCTGATAAGTGTTGTTTTTCCAGCGCCGTTTGGGCCAAGGAGTCCATAGATAGATCCCTTTGGAATGGCAATGCTGATATCGTCTAGCGCCAGGTGGTTTGAAAATCGCTTCTCCACCCCATGAGTCTCTAAAAGATTCATAAATCTGATGGGTTTAAGTTCACCTATGAATAAAATTATGCAAATGTAGCAAAAGCAACGAATAATCCCTATAATAAATACTTAATCAGCACCTTTGAAGAATGCGCTCTTGCATGCAGCGCAGAGGTATTAGTAGAAGGAAGAGGTAACGAAAATGAGCCTAAACTGTGGGTTTGTCAGCCCCCTCTGTAATAGTCTCCATTGCCTGCATAGCGGCATTCTGCTCGGCCTCTTTTTTAGAAGTACCATGGCCATGGGCTATTTCCTTGCCATCCCAGCGAAGAACAGAGGTAAAATGGGGGATTGCCGACTCGGGCAGTGACTCTATTTTAGTTAAAAATTCGGCAGAATTTTTTTGCTTCTGGGCCAGCTCCAGCAGCCTGCTTTTAAAATCAATCTCAACATGCTGAATGGCTTCAAGGTCAACCTGACGTTCGAGAATATTACTAACCACTAACCTACTGGTTTCCTTGAATCCCATGTCGAGAAACATGGCGCCAATAATTGCCTCAAGGGCATTACCAAAAATATTTTTTTGGTTGAACGAGGCACCGTTTCCCAGCACTACGATATTTGGTAAACCAATTCCTATGGCTAGCTGGTTAAGGCTAGCTCGGCTAACAATTTTGGCCCGTGTTTGAGTAAGAAAACCCTCATTTTGGCTGGGGAATCGGGTAAAAAGGTAATCGGCTACGATAGCATCGAGAATGGCGTCGCCAAGATATTCGAGCCGTTCGTTATCAACCTTCTTTCCATGAGCAATAACTAACGAGGCAGACCTGTGAACCAAGGCCAACTTATAGAGTTCTAGGTTTTGAGGTGAAAATCCCAGGACCTGCTCAATACTACGGTAGATTTCATGGTCTGCAGCAGGAACTCTCAGACGCCAAAATGCTTTTGGAAGGAATTTCCGCACCGGTAGCTATTAAATCTTCTGAAAAATTATAGAAGCATTGTGCCCACCGAATCCGAATGTATTGCTAAGCGCTGCCTTAACGCTTCTCTTCTGGGCGCTGTTGGGTGTAATGTTTAGGCGGCTGTCAATTTCCGGATCGGGTGATTTAAAGTTAATAGTGGGTGGAATGGTATCGGTGCAGATAGCGAAAATAGCAGCAATAGCCTCAATGGCACCGGCAGCCCCAAGTAGGTGACCGGTCATGGATTTTGTGGAGCTGATATTGAGCTTGAAGGCATAATCGCCGAATACCGAAATTATAGCCTTTGCCTCGGCAATATCGCCAAGAGGTGTGGCGGTGCCGTGTACGTTGATGTAGTCAATATCCTGAATAGTAAGGTCTGCATCCTTCAGAGCATTTTCCATCACCTTTCGGGCGCCAAGTCCTTCGGGGTGCGGAGCTGTGAGATGGTAAGCATCGGCCGACATACCACCGCCCTTCAACTCGCAATAAATTTTTGCACCTCTGGCCTTTGCGTGCTCGTACTCCTCAAGAATGATGCAACCACCACCCTCACCAATTACAAAACCATCGCGAGTAACGTCGAATGGGCGAGATGCTGTCTTGTACTCATCGTTGTTGGTAGACATAGCCTGCATGGAGTTAAAGCCACCTACGCCAACTTCGTTGACGGATGCTTCCGACCCACCAGCAATGATAACATTTGCTTTCCCGGTCCGAATTATGTCGAGTGCCGAAATGATTCCGTTGGTTGAGGATGCGCAGGCTGAAACGGTGGAAAAGTTAGGGCCGCGGAATCCATACTTTATTGAAATGTATCCGGCGGCAATGTCCGAAATCATCCTGGGAATAAAGTAAGGGCTAAATCGGGGTGTTCCATCACCCGCGAAATAGCCTCTTAGCTCTTCGGTGAAAGTTTGCATTCCACCAATCCCCGATGCCCAAACAACTCCCGCCATATCAAGATCAATGGCTTCAGTATTTAGCCCAGAATCCTTCATGGCCTCCTCAACTGCCACCAGCGCAAACTGAGTGTAAGGGTCTATCTTTTTTAGCTCCTTACGGTCAAAATAGGCATTGGGATCGAAATTCTTTACCTGACAGGCAAATTTGGTTTTAAACTTTGAGGCGTCGAAACTGGTAATTAGCTCGCTTCCGCTCACACCCTTTTCGAGGTTAGCCCAATATTCCGGCACACTGTTGCCAATAGGATTTATTGTTCCCAGGCCGGTAACAACAACACGCTTCATTTCCATAAATTAGAAATGTTTAGTTTAAACCAATTGCCTATAAGGATTTTACAAATTACTTGCTGTGGCCTTCAATGTAGCTAATTGCATCGCCAACTGTGCCAATCTTTTCAGCCTCGTCATCAGGAATCGAGAGGTTAAACTCCTTTTCGAACTCCATGATAAGCTCAACGGTGTCAAGAGAATCGGCACCAAGATCATTGGTGAAGCTAGCCTCGGGGGTAACTTCATTCTCGTCAACTCCCAGCTTGTCAACAATAATCGATTTAACTCTGGTTGCAATATCCGACATAGCTTTAAAATTTAGTTAGTAAATAAAGTTTTCATTTGCAAAGTAAAAAAACTTTTCACCTGATACAAAACCAGATGAACATTTTCCAGCCGCAAAAGTAATTTTTTTGTTTTTACATTTGCCAAATCCTTTTAAAAAAAATTTGACAATCGTTTAATTTTATAACGCATTGTGTTGGTTATGAGTAATATAGCAATATTCGCATCGGGATCGGGCTCCAATGCCGAAAACATCATCCGCTACTTCTGCAATCATCCACTTATTAGGGTTACGTTAGTGGCAACCAACAACCCTAACGCTTACGTAATAGGGCGCGCAAAGATGTTGGCGGTTCCTGTTGTGGTGTTTTCCTTGGAGGAGCTACGTAACGGAGTTCTGCTTAATCTTCTGAAATTAAACAGTATAGACTTAATAGTGCTGGCTGGTTTTATTAAGCTTGTTCCGGAACAG
>DCDD01000021.1 GCA_002316235.1 Bacteroidales bacterium UBA1064 | reverse complement strand
CCATAGCAATAAGGCAGAAAATTGAAGCAGATGCAAAGCTTAAAAATAGTGTTACAACCTCGTCGCCAGCGTTTTTTTTCATATTAACAATCCAAAAAGTAGCCCATACAATAGAGCTGGATAGCGCCAGAACCACACCAAGGGGATTGCTGCGTGAAAAAATATTTATGCTACCCTGTGATGAAATCAGCGTAACTCCGGTAAAGCTTACCAGCAGGGCCAGCAGGTCGTACCAGTGCAGCTTTTGTCCCAAAAAAATTGCAGCCAGCAGCACCAGCACTATGGGCCAAATGTAGTTCAGGGGTTGGGCTACCTGGGCCGGCAAAAGGCTGTAGGCTTTAAAAAGAACAAGGTAGTAGAGAAACGGGTTAAGAAATCCCAGCATTACAGACCTTCCAAGTTGAGCTGGTGTAGCTGCTGACAGCTGCTTAAACTTATGCTGGGAACACAGAACCAGGAAGAGAATGGTAGTTGCCGCTAAGGATGACCAGAATAGAAGCTGCACAGTGGAAAGATAACTTAGCCCTATTTTGAAGGCTGTAGCAGACGTTCCCCAGAACAAAACCACCAACGATGCATAAACGTAGGCGCGATTTTGGCTTTTCAGTGTCATCCGAAGGTAGTTCAAATAATTGGGCAAGTTAGAAATAATCGCTTAGCCGGAGAAGGAAATGCCGAAATACTACCCCTCTTAACCAAAAAATAAAGAATTCGCCATGCAGCAAGTTTGGCTTTACTATCGTATTTAATAGTTGAAATTAAAAGCAAAATGAACCATCCTTAAAAATGGCAGCTAGCATATACACATTGCTAGTGGCGGATGGTTTGGTAACTTATCAAAACAACTAAAAATATGCACATGAAACAGTTAGCAATTTTACTGGTTACTCTTGTTTTCCCTTTAGTGCTGGAAGCACAGGGGATTGCCGAAGAAATGTTTGAGCGCTATGCCGGAAAGCCCGGGTACACCTCCGTCGCCATTGGTTCGGAATTTTTAAACTTTGTGGCAGCCCTAGACAGGGAGGATAATGAACTGCAGGATTTATCGAATAAAATCAGCAGCCTGAAAATTTTAGTGGCCAAGCAGCAGGTTGAAGAATTCGGCAAAACGCTGGAAAGGGGAATTACCCGCGAAGGGTATAAGGAGGTTATGCAAGCCAACGATGAGGGTGGGTTGGTAACATTCTACGCACTCCCAAAAGGAGACAAGTTTTCCAACTTCATACTCCACGTAACCAATTCGGATGAGGAGGTAATGCTGGCCATTGCGGGAAACTTTACGCTATCGGATCTGTCGAAGCTTGGTGGCTCCTCAGAAGATGATGATAGCTACATTTCCCTGTTAAGAAAGCTGGAGAACGAAAAGTAAGCTCAAAACGAACATCCTTCGACAAGGTTGATGTGTAGCTGATTTCTTCTAATTTTACAGAAATCCCAGCTCCAACATGGCCTCGTCGCTCATCCGGCTTTTATCCCAGGGCGGATCAAAGGTAAGGTTGACCACAACCCCCGAAACCCCCTCGATAGCAGACACTTTCTCATGCACCTCATTAACCACATCATCGGCAAGCGGGCAGTTGGGTGCAGTAAGGGTCATGGTAATGGTTACTTTAGAATTTGAGTCAACATCAACTTCGTAGATTAGCCCTAAATCATAAATATTTACAGGGATTTCGGGGTCAAAAACACCTTTAAGGACTTTTACTATATCGGATTGTATAGCCAGCTCGTTTCTCGGTTCCATAGTTTCACAATTTATAGGGTAGAAACAAAATTAACAGGCTAAGGTTAAGCTTTTCAGGTAGCATAAATACCGCTCGGCCGCCTGCTAGCCAAATATCTCCTTTACTCTTTGCACGGCTTCCACCAGCCTGTCAACCTCATCATAAGTGTTGTAAAACGCAAGTGAAGCCCTTACTGTACCGTCAATGCCGTAGTGATCAATTACCGGCTGGGTGCAGTGGTTGCCAGTTCTCACAGCAACACCCAACTTGTCAAGTATCATTCCGGTGTCGTAAGGGTGAACATTATCAACCAGGAACGAGATTATTGCCGCTTTGTCGGGTGCCGTTCCGAAAATACGAATCCCCCCTATTTCGGAAAGTTTGCGGGTTGCATACTGTATCAAATCTGACTCGTAGGCAGTTGCCGCTGAAACGCCTATTTTAGTGTAGTAGTCGAGCGCTGCGGCAAGGCCTGAGGCTCCAATATAGTTCGCTGTTCCCGCCTCAAATTTAAAGGGCAACTCGTTGAAAGTGGTTTTGGCAAACGTAACGCGGTTAATCATATCGCCGCCACCCTGCCAGGGGACCATCTTTTCGAGCCAATTTTCCTTGCCATACAAAACACCTATACCCGTTGGCCCATAAATTTTATGCCCCGAAAAGGCATAAAAATCGGCATCTATGTCCTGCACGTCAATATTTCCATGCTTCACCCCCTGTGCACCATCAACCAAAACAGGAATACCATGGTTGTGCGCTATTCGTACGATTTCCTTTACAGGGTTAACAGTTCCAAGGGTGTTGGAGACCTGAGTAACTGCAATAATTTTGGTTCTGGGTGTCAGTAACCCTTCGAGCTGGTCTATGCAGAGCTGCCCGTCGTCCCGGAATGGCAAAATTTTAAGTGAAGCCCCTTTACGCTCACAGAGCAGCTGCCATGGAACGATGTTGGAGTGATGTTCCATCTCGCTTACCACTACCTCATCGCCACTATGCACAAAAACCTCTCCAAACGAGTAGGCTGCCAGGTTTATGGAGGCAGTGGTTCCCGAGGTAAATACAACTTCTGACGTTTTACGGGCATTAATGAAGTTTCTTACAACCTCACGGGCATTTTCGTACTCCTGGGTTGACTCCTCGCTCAGCTTATGCACCCCACGGTGAATGTTGCCGTTAATTTGGTTGTAGAAGTATGCGACTCTATCCAAAACAGCTTTAGGTTTCTGCGTGGTTGCCGCATTGTCGAGGTAAACTAGGGGCATGCCGTAAACCTCACGGGAAAGTATTGGAAAATCCTGTCGAATTTTTTCGACGTTCAGGGATTGAGTCAGGCCATCGGCTGATTGTTGTTTAACTGTATCCATTCTATCTAGTTTAAAAATCTGGTTCAACCTGCCCAATTGATGCATGCACCAGGTTAAACCACCAAATGAATGTACTATAAGATCGCCAAAGCATACGCAAGCTAGCAGCAGTGCATTGGACAGGTGTGGCATCGCGATAACTCGCCGTGAAGGCGCTTATCCACCAGCTCGTCGAGTCTGTCTCTAAGAGTAGGGATTGATATTTGCCCTACAATTTCATGGGCAAATCCAAACATGAGCATCAACTTTGCATCCCGCTCACCAATGCCTCTTGAGCGCATGTAGAATAGTGCGTCAGCATCAATTTGACCAACCGTTGCGCCGTGTGAGCACTTCACATCATCAGCATATATTTCAAGTTGTGGCTTGCTGTTTATCCGTGCATCAGCTGTAAGCAGTAAGTTATTGTTCGATTGATATGCCTGTGTTTTCTGGGCATCGGGTCTAACCAAAATTTTCCCGTTGAAAGCACCCGTTGCCTGTTCGTCCAAAATGCCCTTGTAATGTTCAAAGCTGCTACAGTTGGGCACTGCATGGTCAATAAAGGTAAAGTTATCGGTATGCTGCGTGCGGTCGGTTAGGTAAAGTCCGAAAGCCTGCGCCGAAGCGCCCTCTCCTTTGAGGGCTATATGAAGGTTGTTACGAATAAAACCACCGTGTAGGGTTAGGGTATTAGTCTTTACACTCGAACCTTCTTCCTGGTTGATAAAGGTGTGGGAAAGCTGGCTGCTAT
>DCDD01000125.1 GCA_002316235.1 Bacteroidales bacterium UBA1064 | reverse complement strand
CGATTCCCGCCTTTCCGTGCACCACGGAGAATGCCTTTTCCCCCGCTGGGGCTGAAGACAAGGGAAGGGTAAAGAAATCCAAAAACAAGATGTTCATCATCAACTTTTAAACATCAAAACTTTGAACTTTTTAAACCTTTTGAACTTTATATGTACAAGTTGGACTTCATAGCTTAACCATATTCTCGTTTTCAACATAAATATTAAAAAATGATGCTGAATAAAATGATTGCAGCCATGCTGCCCTACCTTCCTAAAAAGCTGATTTGGGTTTTTTCCAAGCGCTACATCGCCGGTGAAACCGTTAATGATGCCATAAGGGTTGCCCGAGATCTCAACCACAAGGGCGTAAAAGTTACCCTCGACATACTGGGGGAATTCATCAAAACTCTTGAAGAGGCGGAAAAGAACAAGCAGGAGTACCTTTCGCTGATAGACATCATCCAAAAAGAAAAAATTGACGGTAACTACTCCGTAAAGCCAACCATGTTTGGACTACTGATTGATAAGGAAGTTTGCTATCAACATTTACGCGAAATTGTTGCGAAGGCTGCTTCCTACAACAGTTTCATCAGAATAGATATGGAGGACTCATCATGTACCGACCTGGAAATAGAGCTATACCGGAGGCTCAAGTCAGAATATCCCAAAAATGTTGGTTTGGTGGTACAAGCCTACCTAAAGAGAACCCTGGATGATTTGAAAAAGTTGCTTGACCTGAATTCAAAGGAAATTCCCATGAACTACCGCCTTTGCAAGGGCATATACGTAGAACCTGCAGAAATAGCATTCAAAAAATACGAGGAAGTAAACCAGCATTACCTGGAAGATTTGGAGTTCATGTTCAAAAACGGAATATACGCCTGTATCGCAACCCATGACAAACCCCTAGTTGAAGGTGCATATAAGCTGATAGAAAAGTACAAAGTCCCCAGCAATATGCTCGAATTCCAGATGCTTTACGGTGTAACTCCTGAACTTCGAGACTCAATTGTGGGTAAGGGATATACCATGAGGGTTTACGTTCCATTCGGGAAGCAATGGTTTGGCTACTCCACCCGTAGGCTGAAGGAAAACCCAAAAATGACCAGCCATATTATTAAAGCCCTGTTTGTTAGAGGCTAGCACCACCAGCATTCAGAAATTCCCGACTAAAACTCTCCACAATTTTCACCACCCTACCGGGTTTATGTGCTACTGTACCAAAACAAATTGAGCAGTTTCAGCCATCGTTAGGCTGTTAAAAATGCTGTCATTCGTTTATTTGTAAGCTATCCTACAAAAGACCTCACCACAATAGCTATCTTTGTAGCTCATAATGGTGAGAGATGGATATAAAAGCAACTGTTTACGGCCGTAATACGTTGGAGTTTTTAACGGTGGCCAAGGAGTTTTGCTCCTTTCTGGAAGGTTGCGAAAGCTACTCAACCAGAAATTTCGTATCGGCCAGCAGCAAGCTTCTGCCGCTGCTTTACTACAAGGCTGCCCTACTGCCCGAGACTACGCCTATTTACGATGAAGGTAACGAGCAATTCGTTTCCGAAAACGACTATGTTGCTGTTATACAAAAAGTTGAAGGATTACTAGGCCAGCATGACGATTTTGCTGAATTTAACTACCAGCAACCCGAGGGTTCTTTTGAAACGATTACCGCCAGCATTGCCGAGTATCTGGCCGATATCTACCAGGATTTAAAAAATTTTACCATGCGCTACCAGCTCGGTAAGGAGGAGATTATGAATGATGCCATCTGGGAATGCCGCGAAAATTTTGGCGAGTACTGGGGAGTGAGACTTGTGGCGCTCATACGGGCTTTCCATACCCTTCAATTCGGGGATGTGGATTTGGAAAATATTGATGAACCTGAAGATTCCTCAAAAATTGACACGTCGAGCTGGTTTATTACCCGCCGTCAGAACGATAGTAACCCGTTTCAGGATTAGATAATGTTTGCAACCAGCATCAGCAACGAAGAGATAGCGAAACTACCCCGACTGGTATTTGAGGGCGAAACTGTTGTGGTCTCGGAAAATAACCACCTGGAGAGGTGCCTGGCTGAACTTTCGAATAGTCGCTTAGTGGGATTCGACACGGAGTCAAGACCTTCATTTAAAAAAGGTAGAAGCAATGGAATCTCTCTGCTCCAGCTAGCCTCTTCAAACCTTGCAGCAATTATTAGAGTTAAAAGCACGGGAATTCCGCCTGCACTTCTGACTTTTCTCGAAGATTCATCAATCATCAAGGTAGGTGCAGCCATAAGAGACGATTTAAAGGGGTTGAAGCAAATTCACACATTCACACCTCGTGGATTTATTGATCTTCAGCAGGTTGTAACGAATTATAACATCGAGAACGTGAGCGTTAGAAAAATGGCGGCTATAGTTTTGGGCGGAAGAGTTTCAAAGAGCCAGCAGCTGAGCAACTGGGAGGCACCCGAGCTGACCACCCAGCAGGTGGAGTATGCCGCTACTGATGCGTGGGTTTGCAGGGAGATCTACATCAGGCTACTTCAGGAAAAACCAGGCATAGGCGAACGTAAGCATACAGCAATGTTTTAATCGCATTTTTGAGTGTTTATTGGGAATAACGCAATTCCACAGCATACAACCAGGCATAACCTTAGCTTTAGCCCTAATCTTTTACATAGCTTCTCCATTTATGTTTTTATTTTACCTATTAAATGACCATGAATTCACCCCGAGTAACGCTTAAACCAGGCAAGGAGCAATCGTTAAAACGATTCCATCCCTGGATATTTTCCGGTGCCATTAAACATGTAGAAGGTTCGCCAACCGAAGGCGAGGTGGTTCAGGTTTATGACCCGGACGACCACTTTCTGGCGGTTGGGCATTTCCATACAGGTTCAATTGCTGTTAGGGTTCTCAGCTTTCAGCAGGAAGAAATCAATACTGAATTTTGGACTCAGCGAATAGCTGAGGCCCTAAACCTAAGGAAATCTGCCGGGCTTTTTCCAAGCGGAGAAACCAGCATGTTTAGGCTGGTGCATGGCGAGGGCGACAACTTACCCGGGCTCATAGTTGACATATACGGTTCAACCGCAGTAATTCAGTGCCATTCAACAGGTATGTATCTTGCCCGCCAGGCAATTGCCC
>DCDD01000098.1 GCA_002316235.1 Bacteroidales bacterium UBA1064 | reverse complement strand
TCGTAAGCTGCCGGCGAACTCACTACAGTGGGCAGAACAGTCAGTATAGCTTATTTGCGCAGTTATCCTGGTACGATAAGGATTCGGAGTAAGCCGGATGCGGGGTAGGCAGGTTGACAAGTTTAATCATACAAGGCAATGCTTGTTGCATTAATTGTGTTTGTACACTACTATCTGTTATTGCCGTTGTAGGTGAAATGACATTTTAAAAATTTCGTGTGGGAAAGAAATGCCGTGGTGGATATGCTATGGCATCCCTGCATTTATTACATACGCTTTGCCACCAATTGCACTACGCATGACAAGGCGAGAGTTGCTATTTTATATTCCATATCATTGTTGATGGCTCCAACTATACATGTATTCCTTTCATTTTTCTTTGGTTGGCATTAATTAATGCCACTTTTCTCCGTGCCTTATGCTTTTGATTTATTATGAGACTCGAAAACGCTATTCCAATATACGAGCATAAAAATGACCATTTCGCTGCGGTTTCTGTCGTTTTGACCACCCCGCTGTTCAATTCAAACCTCGCATTTTTTCAGAAACTCCTGTTGCGTCATCACCTAAAAGGTGTACCTTTGCTCTTGGGTTAGCCGCTTCGGCCTAAGCACATCAAGTGAAAAAGGGTAGCACTTACAACTAAAACCCAGTAAGAATACACCAATACGGATGAAAAAAAAACTCCTGCTAATTGATGCCTACGCACTGATTTACCGGTCATACTACGCTTTTATTAAGCGACCAATTAGAACCAGCAAAGGCCTTAACACCTCCGCCATTTACGGGTTTACCCGAGCCGTGCTTGATGCCATCAGAAGATTTAAGCCAACGCATGTTGCCGTAGCTTTTGACGTATCGGGACCCACCTTTCGGGACGAAATATATCCTGACTATAAGGCCCAACGACAGCAAACACCAGAGGATATAAAGATTTCAGTCCCCATCATAAAGCAGCTGCTGGACGCCTTGCAAATAGCGGTAGTTGAGTTGCCGGGCTATGAGGCAGACGATGTGGTTGGCACCCTTGCCACCCAGGCCAATCCCGATGAGTTTGACGTGATTATGCTGACACCCGACAAGGATTATGGCCAGCTGCTTCGTAAAAATGTTTCTATTGCCAAGCCCGGCCGAAGCGGAAATGATATGCAGCTTGTAACCGCCGATGAGTTCTGCCGCATGTACGACATTCAAAATCCCAAACAGTTTGTTGATATTCTGGCGCTCTGGGGCGATGTCTCCGATAACATCAAGGGAGTTGAAAAAGTTGGCGAAAAAATTGCCGCCAAACTCATTTCCGACTTTGGCAGCATTGATAACATTCTGAATAACACCTCAAAGCTAAACGACTCGCTACGCAAAAAAATTGAAGATTCACGTGAAAAACTTGCACTCAACAAGAAGCTGGTTACCATTGTTACCGATCTCGACCTAAAGGTTGATATTGACAAGGACTTGGTGAGCAGGGAACCCAACACCAACGAACTCCTGAAGCTATTTCAGGAACTGGAATTCAGGTCGCTAATCAGGGAATTCGACCGGCAACCGGTAGCCGCAAAAAAGGAGTATATTCAGGGTAGTCTGTTTGGGGAAGATCCAGAGCAAAAGGTTACCGTAATCCAAAACCTTACAACCATAAAAGATATAAAGGCAGATTACACAGCCGTTACAACAGCAGAGGAGAGGAAGCTTGTGGTAGAGGAAATTTCGGGGTGTACCGAATTTGCCTTCGACACCGAAACAACCGGGTTAGATCCTATCTCCGATAGCCTGGTTGGCCTGTCGGTTGCCACAAAACCCCTGAAGGCATGGTGGATACCCGTTCCTGACGATCGTGAGTCGGTTAGCAAAATTTTAGCCGAGTTCAAACCCCTGTTTGAAAATCCCCAAGTGGCAAAAATTGGGCAGAATATAAAATTTGACATGCAAATGCTGGCCAACTATGGAATTTCCGTCAAGGGAGAACTCTACGACACCATGCTGGCCCACTACCTGCTCGATCCTGACTCGCGGCATAACCTGAACCACCTGTCGGAAATCTACCTCGGTTACAAGCCTATTGAAATTGAGGAGCTTATCGGGAAAAAAGGCTCAAAGCAGGCAAACATGCGAAACGTCCCCCTGGAGAAAATCACCCCATACGCCTGCGAGGATGCCGACATTGCCCTACAGCTGAAATTGAGGCTTTTCCCCGAACTTGAGTCGCAGGGTCTTACGAAACTCTACTTCCTACTCGAGGCACCATTGGTTGAAGTGCTTGCTCAAATGGAGCGCAATGGTGTTTGCCTAGACGTGCAAAGCCTACAGGAGTATGGAAAGATTCTTAACTCCGAATTGCTTAAGCTGGATGCCGAAATTAAGGCCATGGCGGGTGTCCCCGACCTCAACATCTCCTCGCCCAAGCAGCTAGGCGAGGTGCTTTTCGACAAACTTCGGATTGCTACTGATGTGAAAATGACCAAGACCAAGCAGTACTCCACCAGCGAGGAGGAGCTGCTAAAGTACCAGAGCGCCCATCCAATTGTCGGAAAAATACTGGAGTTTCGCTCCATCAAAAAGCTCCTGTCCACTTACATCGAAACGCTTCCCGGGTTGGTGAACACGAAAACCGGGAGAATTCATACCTCGTTCAACCAGGCGGTTGCCGCAACCGGACGCCTAAGCTCCAACAACCCCAACCTGCAAAACATACCCATACGCGAGGAGAATGGCCGTGAGATACGGAGAGCCTTCATCCCATCACCGGGCAGCTATTCCATGCTCTCGGCCGACTATTCCCAAATTGAGCTTAGGCTTATGGCCCACATGAGCGGCGATTCGGCCATGATGGAGGCTTTTCGAAACGGCGAGGATATTCATGCCGCAACGGCTGCCAAAATATTCAAGGTTCCCCTTGAACAGGTGAGCCGTGAGCAACGGAGCCGGGCAAAAACAGCCAACTTCGGAATGATTTACGGCATCTCGGCCTTTGGTCTCTCCCAGCGGCTCGGCATCTCGCGCACCGAAGCAAAGGAGCTGATTGACGAGTACTTTCGAACCTACTCCGGGGTTAAGCGCTACATGGACAGCTGCATTGCCCAGGCACGCGAACGGGGCTGGGTTGAAACCCTTTTTGGCCGCAAGCGCTATCTAAACGACATTAAATCGAGCAACCAGACAGTTCGCGGAATGGCCGAACGTAACGCTATTAACGCCCCAATACAGGGTTCTGCAGCCGATATAATCAAGCTGGCCATGATTGGCATTCACTCCGAGTTTAAACGGTTGAAGCTGCAGTCGAAAATGATTATACAGGTTCACGACGAACTGGTGTTTGACGTTTACCAACCGGAGCTGGAGCAGGTTAAGGAAATAGCCAGGTCGCAAATGGAGGGTGCTGCCGCCTTACAAATTCCCCTGGTGGTGGATATTGGGGTAGGCAAAAATTGGCTGGAGGCCCACTAGCTGCATTTCTCGAAACGGAGAAAAATGTCTAATCGGCCGAATCTGCCCAGGGTGAGGGGTTTATACTGCCATCTGCCACAAAATCACCATAAGTTGACCTGATCAGTTCAAGTAAGCCTTCTATCACCTCTGGCTCGGTAGAGGTAAGCAGCTTTAGCCTGATTTCTTTAAAATTGGGAAGTCCCTTGAAGTAGGCTGAAAAATGACGCCGCATTTCGAGGATTCCGGTTTTATGACCTTTTACCTCGAGCGATTTTTGAAAATGCAGCTTGGCAATTTCCACTTTTTGGCTGGCTGTAAGGGGCTCCATGAGTTGGCCGGTAGAAAGGTAGTGCTTAATCTCCCTGAATATCCATGGCCTTCCAAATGATGCCCTGCCAACCATGATGCCATCTACACCGTGTTTTTCGAACATCTCACCGGCTATCACCGGACCGTCAATATCGCCGTTACCTATCACCGGAATGGTTATTCGGGGGTTGGCTTTCACCGCACCAATAAGAGTCCAATCGGCTTTGCCTTTGTAGAGCTGAGCTCGGGTGCGCCCATGAATGGTTATAGCCTTGATTCCAACATCCTGCAGCCGCTCGGCAATCTCAACAATGTTTTTTGATTCGTCGTCCCACCCTAGACGGGTCTTCACGGTAACTGGAATGCTAGTGGCCTCCACAATTCGTTTGGTCATCTCAACCATGGCATTGATATCCCTAAGCATTCCGGCTCCAGCACCCCGATTGGCTATTTTTTTAACCGGACAGCCAAAGTTAATGTCGATAATATCGGGACGACAGGCTGTAGCAATCCTTGCGGCCTCTACCATACTTTCAATAATATGACCGTAAAGCTGGATGCCTATTGGTCTTTCGTAGTCGTAAATATTCAACTTTGCCACGCTGCTGCCGGCGTCACGTATAAGCCCATCGGCATTAATAAACTCGGTGTACATCACATCAGCGCCGAACTGCTTGCATACATACCGAAACGACGGATCGGTAACATCCTCCATTGGTGCTAAAAAAAGAGGCTTTTCGCCTAGCTCTACTTCGCCAATACGCATTTGTCATGCAGTTGAGCTGCAAAAGTAAAAAATGTTTTTCCCTCTGCATAACCAACGAGCTGAAAGCGCTGGTCTGCAAATGAGTAAAAATAGATTTTATCGGCTTCTGATTATCTGGCATTTTGACAAGTAAATCCACAGTTTACCGAAAACTTCTACCTTTGCAGCTGCACTTTAACCAGTTGGGTTTTGCTTGAGTTTTTTTTCGCTATGGTATCCATTTTTTCCCTGCACTAATTCTAACAACCATCGTATGAGAGCCGGAATTCTATCGAATCTTTCTGATGCTAAAAAAATTGTTGCGCTGATTATCCTTGTTCTATTAGGGTCGTTTCTTTTTACCCTACTAGGCTACCTGGTTATAATGGCAGTGTATGGAACCGATTCGCTTGGTTGGCTAATGAACGTAACAATATCGAACGATACAATTGGTGCGTTAAAGTTTTTGCAAATTGTACAAACAATAGGCATGTTCGTTGTGCCCGGATTCACAGCAGCATGGCTATTTTCCAGTCATCCATTTGGCTACCTGGGTTTTAAACCATCCACCGTTCAGAATTTTATAACTGTAGCCGTAATGATGGTTATCTCAATACCGGCCATCAACCTGCTGGCCTCCATTAACGAGCTGATACCCCTATCGGGCTGGATGGTAGAAATGGAGAGAAACGCCGAGATTCTAACTGAGGCATTTCTGAAAACCGACAGCGTTGGAACGTTTCTGCTAAACCTGCTGATGATTGCCATTCTTCCTGCCGTTGGGGAGGAGGTAATTTTTCGAGGAATTTTGCAAAAACACCTGGTATCAGCTACCCGCAGCAGGTGGCTCGGAATACTGATAACAGCAGCGCTATTCAGCGCATTCCACCTCCAATTTAGAGGGTTCATTCCCCGTTTTGCGCTGGGTGTCATTTTTGGCTACCTGTATGAGTGGAGTCGCAGCCTGTGGCTCCCCATGCTGGCCCATTTCACCAACAATGCAATTGCGGTAATTGCCTTCCTGCTTATGGGTTCGGAAATCAGCGTAAACGAAATAGAAGAGGTTGGTAGCCTTCAGGACATTTGGGCTATTGGAATTGTTAGCTTCCTGGCAGTAGCGTTGCTGCTTCGATTTATATGGAAAACCAACACCCGGCAGTCGCCGGTAAGTCAAAACATGGTAAAAAGCTAACTGCTAAAAACATGCAGCTTCCCGGTAGCGTCCATGTGGATCAGTGTGAAGGTGAATGCGCGTTAGTTGAATAGCTTTAGCAGCGTCCTGTCTTCTAACCGGAAATCCTTTATCTCGTTCTTGCGGTAAACGTAAACTACCCCATACTCCGAAGCTTTCAACCGGCGTTCTTCGTCGGGTAAATCCTTAAAGTAGTCTTCCACCTCGTTCCAAATACTTAGGATGATGCTATCGGCAGTAACCCTAAGGTTGTTAACATCGTTAAGCAGCCTGCGCGTGTTCTGCTGCAATATTTTATGGTGGTTGTAAGCCTCTAGGAACTGCTCGTAGCGAACTCGCACAACCGCAATGGTTGGGTTGGTGATTGGTGTCTGTCCCTTTTGCAACCTCTGCATCTCGCCGTCAATAATCTTTTTACCCCATTCGATCAGCTCCTTCTCGGTTGTCAGGCTCGGCATTCTGTTTTCGTCCAAATCCATCCCGTAAATCTCCCTCACCGAAACAGGAAGCTCGCCTCGGGCAATTGCCATGTTTAAAACCTGTATGAAGTGCGAAAGGTAAAGCTTTGCCTTTTTCAAAATTTGAGAGTACTCCTTGCCGCTCTCCACCTGCTGGTTGTAAGCCACCTTGTAATGAGCCAGCGCATTCTGGAAAGAGTTAATGAATAGCTCAACCTTGCTGAAGGTTGACTGCGAAAAGGCCAGCTGCGATGGAGGATTTAATTTTCCCTTGCTGTATGCAGCCTTTAAAGCGCGTATCCTTGCGCTATCTGTGTTGGGTAACCGGCGGTAGGGCATAATTTAATCGGTTGTTGGGTTTTTCGCTCTGAGAATTAACTACCTACAATTTGCGAATATAAAAAATCATGATTACAAAAGCCATCTATTCGCATTAAATAATTTTTAAATTGCATGGCAAATATTTTGCTTAGTAGATATTTTTTTGAGAAATGAAGAAAAGAAAGGCGATTTCATAGCTCGCCCCGCATAAAATTCTTCTACTTTTGTAAAGAGAATTTAAAATGATTATACCATGTACGGTAAAATTCAGAAAGATTTACAGAAGCAGCTCGAGGCTATTGTAAACGACGGCCTCTACAAAACCGAGCGTGCAATCTCTACACCACAGGGCGCTGAAATTAAGGCTAACGGGAAAAAAGTTTTGAACTTTTGTGCCAACAACTACCTTGGGCTTTCATCGCATCCTGCTGTGCTGGAAGCCGGAAAGAAAGCCATAGACGAATGGGGTTTTGGCATGTCGTCGGTTCGGTTTATATGCGGCACCCTTGAGCTGCACAAGCAGCTCGAAGCCAAGCTTACCGACTTCCTCGGCACCGAGGATACCATTCTTTACTCTTCGGCTTTCGATGCCAACGGAGGGGTTTTTGAACCCATTTTGGGGGAAGAGGATGCCATTATCTCCGACGAGCTCAACCACGCCTCCATTATTGACGGGGTAAGGCTGTGCAAGGCTCAGCGCTTCCGGTATAAGAACAACGACATGGACGATCTGGAGCGCGTGCTGAAGGAGGCCTCCGGTTGCCGCTATAAAATGATCGTAACCGATGGCGTTTTTTCCATGGACGGCATAATTGCCCAGGTAGATAAAATTTGCGACCTTGCCGATAAGCACGATGCGCTGGTTATGGTTGACGACTCCCATGCCACAGGATTTGTTGGCAAAACCGGAAGGGGAACTTCCGAGTACTGCAACGTAATGGGCAGGGTTGACGTCATCTCTACCACTTTTGGTAAGGCTCTTGGAGGAGCTTCGGGCGGTTGCATTTCGGGACGGAAGGAAATTGTTGACATGCTTCGCCAGCGCTCCAGACCCTACCTTTTCTCCAACTCGCTAATGCCGGCCATTGCCGGATCAACACTCATGGTTCTTAACATGCTCAGCAAAAGCACCGAGCTGCGCGATAAGCTTTGGGAGAACACCGCCCTTTTCCGAAAAGGTATGACCGATGCCGGTTTTAGAATCGTACCTGGTGTTCACCCCATTACCCCCATCCTGCTTGGACACCTACCCAACGATGCCAAGTTGTCGCAGGATTTTGCCGATATGCTTTTTGACGAGGGCATTTACGTTACGGGGTTCTTTTATCCGGTTGTTCCAAAGGGAAAGGCCCGCATACGTGTTCAGCTTAGTGCTGCCCACAGTAGGGAAAATGTCCTATTCGCCATTGATAAGTTTACTAAAATTGGGAAAAAACTCGGTGTTATATAGCCCTGTTCACAATGTCAATCAAAATAAGAACGGACCTGCTAAACTAACAGCAGGTCTTTTTTATTACAGCACAGCGTAGGTATGATTCAACGTGAAATGGGTATGACTCGTTATGTTGTGCTGCCTAACCAGAATGCTGACTTAACAAGACGAACCTAGGGTATGAATTCCACAAAAATCAACCCTAATTATTTTGTGGTTGCAATTTCTCGGCTTCTGTGGCCTTTTTCCCTCCCAAACTTTTTTCTTACCCAGCGCGGAAAAACTATTGCACCAATGAAAAGGTAGGGGTAGTAGCTTATTAACCGCCAGAGCATGGCCATTCCAACAGCAATGGAAGTAAGCGATTCTGCTCCTACGGGAATAAAATCTGACAGGTAGCGGGTGAATACAAATTCGGCAAAACCGCTTCCCCCAGGCGTAGGGCTTACCAGCATGATAATCCACATAACCAGCTGTCGGGTAAAAATTAGCAAGTGGTGGTTTACATCAAAAAATGCAAGTAGAAGTGCGTTTATCACCAAAAACCTCGACGACCATGAAAGGAATGAAGAAGCAACGGCTTTAGCCCAAAAAGAGAATGGCTTCTTCTTGAACTCCTCCGAGCTCGTTATAATATCGCTTCCGGCCTTGTTTGCACCCTGTTTCCACCTGCGCAGCAACGGCAGCTTAAAAATCATCATGATAAGCCATTTCAGCCCCCGTGGGTTTATAAAAAGGCCATACGATAAGCCTAAAACCCAAACCAACTTTAACGAATAGCCAACTATGCTGAAAATTATAAGGTCTTTCGCCATACCACCAGCGGGAGAAGAAGCAAGGGTAAAAAGTTCGTGAGGGCCGGTTAAAAGAACAAGAATCGGGAACATTACTACAAAATATAGCTCGTCCAGAAAGGAGGTTATCATAACAACTGCCGAGCTGCGACCCACCGTAAGACCTTCCTTATTGACGTAGACAACAGCTACGCTGGTTCCGCCAACAGCAGAAGGCGTAATGGCCGAGGTAAACTCCCATAGCATTATTACCCGGAAGGCTTTCCAGAACTTGAACTTCCCTTCGGAAAGGGTCATAAGCCTGAAGGTATAGCCCATATCCCTTCCTGCCATCAAAAGTGCGGCTACAAGTATCCAAAAGAATGAACGCCAGGTAAAGCTTATCTGCAAAAAGGCTTGAGGGTTAAACTCCCTGAAAAGCATTAAAAAAACCACCCCCAGACCAATTATTACGGGGATGATAGCAGTTCCAACCTTTATGCGTCGGGCTGGATTTTCAGAATAGTGGCGTTTTCTTTTCGGCATGAGCAGTCTGGAGGTAAAGGCTACTTGGTGCTAACGCTATTCACAATCATAACAAACTTTTAACTACCACTCCATTTCAATAAAGGTGTTGTTGCTTCCTGCTAAAACTCTGTACCCATCTGGCGTGGGTAGTCAATTGAGTAGTGAAGCCCCCTGCTTTCGTGCATATTTTGGGCATCCTTAATAATTAGGTAGCCAATTTGAATGAGGTTGCGCAGCTCGCATAACTCCCTGGTGAGTATGGATTTTTTGTAAAGTTCCTCGGTTTCTTCAAATATGATGTCTAAGCGGTTAAGAGCTCTCGAAAGCCGAAGGTTAGAACGAACAATACCCACATAGTTGGTCATAATTTGCTGCATTTCCTTGTAACTTTGAGTGATAAGCACCATTTCCTCGTTGTGGGTGGTTCCCTCGTAATCCCAGTCGGGGATTCTGGTGCTGTTGTTAATACTCTTAAAAGTTGCCAGTGAATGCCGGGCAGCCCTTTCGGCATAAACAATAGCTTCCATCAGCGAGTTGGAAGCAAGTCGGTTAGCCCCATGCAGCCCGGTTGACGAGCATTCGCCAATGGCATAAAGCCTTTTAATGGCTGTTTGACCATTCATGTCAACCTTAATTCCACCGCAAAGGTAGTGGGCTGCAGGCACAACAGGTATCATATCCTTGGTAACATCAATACCAACCGATAGGCATTTCTGGTAAATGTTGGGGAAGTGGTTGATGGTGTCATCTGGATCCTTAAAGGTAACGTCGAGGTAAACGAAGTCATCGCCACGCTGCTTCATTTCTGAATCTATGGCCCGGGCAGTAATATCGCGGGGAGCAAGAGAACCGCGAGGGTCGTACTTCTGCATGAACTCCTTACCGTCGGATGTTTTGAGCACTGCACCGTAGCCTCGCATAGCTTCCGATATGAGAAAAGACGGACGTTCCCCCGGGTGGTAGAGGGATGTGGGGTGAAACTGCACGAAAGCCATATTTTCAACGGCGCCCTTTGCCCTGTAAACCATGGCAATTCCATCGCCGGTTGCAGTTCTGGGATTAGTGGTTGTGTGGTAGATATTGCCAGAACCGCCAGTTGCCACCACCACTGACCTGCCTAAAAATGTATGAACCGCTTGAGTTTTTTGATCCAGCACATAGGCTCCAAAACAGGTAATGTCGGGATCGCCCCGGTGAATAACCCGCCCCAAATGGTGCTGGGTTATGAGTTCAACGGCAAAGTGATTTTCAAAAACCTGTATGTTGGGATGCTGACGAACTCCAGCACTCAGCGCCCTCTGAATTTCAGCGCCGGTTATATCCTTGTGATGAAGTATTCGGTGCTCCGAATGACCTCCCTCGCGGGCTAAATCATACTGCCCGTTAGGCTTTCTGTCAAATTTTACGCCCCACTGGATTAGCTGGTTTATCTGGGCGGGGGCCTCTGAGGCAACCATGCGAACCACCTCCTCGTTGCAGTATCCATCGCCGCATATCAAGGTATCGTTTACATGCTTCTCAAAAGTGTCGGGAGGGTAGGTAACTGCTGCAATTCCACCTTGAGCCATGGAGGTGTTGGTATCGTCTATCCCCGCTTTAGTTACCAGAATTACCTTGCCATAATCTGCAACTTTTAGGGCATAGCTTAAGCCCCCAATTCCTGAGCCAATAACTAAAAAATCACACTGAAAGGTTGACATGGTAGTTAAATTTCATCTAACCTGTAGTACTGAATGATTGATAAAAAAACGGGTAAAAATACAAATAAACCGACTAGTGTGTCATAGTTAGTTAAATTCGAATGGCGCTTCGCTTACGCTCGGAGAAGGTTGAAACTTCCTTATATCCCACATACCGTAGCAGGGCAATGGCATCGGTAAAGTACTGCCCTATGTTTTGCTCCACATGGGCATCAGAGCCCAGCGTAACCGGCACCTTGTAGTGATGCAGAATTTCCAGTAGCCGAAGGGAGGGGTAAAACTCGGCACAGGGCTTGTTTTTCCCGCTGGTGTTCAGCTCAACGGTTACCCCGTAATCCGAAAAGACTCTTGCCGTTTCCTCAAAGATTCGGTCAAGGCTGATGGTGGGGTAATAGGCAAATTTCTTGGCCAGGTCGCAGTGGCCAATAATATCGAAAAGTCCCGATTTTGCCGACTGGCAAACCAGCTTGAAGTAGGTTTTATAAAAAGCGTTTATGCTGATCTGATCGTAGGGCAGAATATCGGTATCGAAATTCCAATCGTCTATAAAATGAACAGAACCAATGCAGTAGTCAAGCGGAATAAAGCTGAGCAGCTCCCGAGTTTCGGTTTCCCGCCCGGGTATGAAATCGACCTCTGCACCCTGTTTAACCCTAACCACTCCTTCTTTTTGCTTAAGCATTTGAACCGCTTCAACCATAGCAGGAATATTTCTGACATCCATTGCCCAGCTTACGGGTTTTACGCAGATGTGATCGGAAAATCCAATTTCAGAAACATCTCTAATCTGGGCCGAAGCGAACATTTCCTCGTGAGTGTCGCGCCCATCGGATAGGTTGGTGTGAGTGTGGTAATCGGGATACATGATATAAATTTCAACAATTATGGGTAAAAAATGTTGCCAACTACCAAAAGTATGCAATTTTTTACCAAAATTTTTCCATGCAAAATCCACTACTGGTAAAACGCTTAACTTTACAGGCTGCAACTGCTCTAAAGCCAGCTGTGATTCCTTTGCAAATATGTTAAAGTTTGAACGATTAGATGGAAAGCCCATTTAGTTAGCATAACCTTAATTATTAAGTAGTTCGCTACCGCATAACCATTAAATTATCAAGGTAAACCATGAGAACAAATCTACTAGGGATAATCGCTATTTCAGGCGTAATATCCTTGATGGTGTCGTGCCAACCCCAGGCTGAAAAGCAGGAGTACAACCAGGATCACATGCTGTACTCCACAATTTGGTACCAGCATTCACCCGAAATGCAGGCGCTATACTACCAGGCTTTCAACATAGCCGGCGAACGTGTTAGACAGCAATCGTCGCACAAGACCTCAAAGCCAAAAGCAGTGGTGGTTGATATTGATGAAACAATGCTGGACAACAGCCCATTTCAGGCACAGGAAATATTAGACAATAGGGAATACTCCACTGAATTCTGGAAGGAATGGACATCCCTTGCACGGGCAAAAGCCCTTCCGGGTGCCGTTGAGTTCAGCAAACTTTGCGATTCGCTCAAAGTGACCCTTTTCTACATAACCAACCGCTCTGCTGACGAGGCAGCATCAACCCTAAAAAATCTAGACTCGTTAGGTTTTGCATTTGCCAAACCCGAGTACCTTCTGCCAAAGGAGAACGAAAGCAGTAAGAAGCAGCGCCGTGAAAGGATTGCGGAACAGTACGATATTATACTGCTGGTTGGCGACAACCTCAACGATTTCTCCGAAATATTTGAGAATCGCGGCGACGATTGGGGGTCTGGGTTGGTAGGCAAGAATAAAAGTGATTTTGGCAGCCGGTTCATCATCCTTCCAAACCCAATGTATGGCGATTGGGAAAAAAACATTTACCATACAAGGGGGCTTTCTCCTCAGCAAAAGGACAGCTTGCGTCGCTCGCTTTTAAATGGATTCAGGTAACATTCAACCTTTGTTTCTACCCAACTAGCTAGTAGGATATTTGCATCATTCTGTGTGGCTGCTGGAGTGCTGTATATAAAATTAGCCATGCTGCAAATTCTTTAGCATGAAAATGTTGCTGTTAGTGTGTAATGCGACTAACAACAGTATAGTCTTTAAGTTTGTGTCTCCACAATCCGGAGGTAATAAAAAAAGCCTTTATGAGCTTAAAGGCTTGTTGTTAGGTTGGCGGCCTTACCAGGACTCGAACCTGGATTTAAAGTTTA
>DCDD01000091.1 GCA_002316235.1 Bacteroidales bacterium UBA1064 | reverse complement strand
GTTTTGGATGCCAACGGTTGCTCTGTTATTGGAATGAGCCTCACAATTGTTGAGCCGGCACTCTTGGCAATTAGCTCGCAAACATCTACCAATATAACCTGTTTTGGTGCAAATGATGGCACAATTACCGTTGAGGCAACAGGTGGAACTGCACCGTTGACCTTCAGCTTGCTTGATGCCAGCCTAATCGTTATTGCTACAAATGAAACAGGATTATTTACCAATCTAGCTCCCGGAACATACACCGTTGAAGTTAACGATGCCAACAGTTGTGGCCCGGTTTCTGCAGGTCCATTTATCATCACTGAGCCTTCCCAACTGACGTTTACCTACTCCGTAGTTGACCTGGTTTGCAACGGAGATGCCAACGGCCAAATCACCATTAACGCCTCGGGTGGCACATCTCCCTATGAGTACTCGTATGATGGCGGGCTCAACTTTGAGGTGAACAACGTAAAGAATGGACTTAGCGGTGGTGATTATACAGTGGTGGTTCGCGATGCCAAGGGCTGCACCGATACACAGGTGGTGTCGGTTTACGAACCTGCCCCCATTATACTATCACTTGCAACATCCAATATTTCGTGTGGAGGTCTTACTGATGGAAGTATCGATGCTTCGGCAACTGGAGGCACACTGCCCTATCAGTATAGAATTGACGGAGGAGCATGGCAACCAACGGGAAGCTTCACAGGTTTATCCGCAAGCACCTACCTGGTTGAGGTAATGGATGCCAGTGGTTGCATTACCGGTGAAAATGCTACCATTACCGAGCCTCCTGCCATTGTGATAAGTTCTGTTACTCCAGTAAACCCAACCTGCACCACTACAGGAAGCATTACGGTAACAGCCAGCGGAGGAACAGGAATTCTGACCTATACGCTTATGCCCGATAACGTAAGCAATACATCAGGACTTTTTATGGGTCTAGGTGCTGGAACATATACCGTTGATGTAACCGATGCCAATGGCTGCGGGCCTGTTTCCACTGCACCAATCACCCTTACCTCTCCATCTACCATATCCATTGACAATGTTATAGTTACCCATGTTACCGGTTGCTACGGCGATACCAATGGTTCTCTGGAAATTATTGCCTCCGGGGGAACCCCACCACTGGTGTACTCCATTGACGGCGGAGCAACCTACCACCCCTCCAACATTTTCATCAACCTGCCGGCAAACGATTACAGCATCGTGGTAAACGATGTGAATGGCTGCCTGCAATCAACCCTTAGAACCATTAACCAACCCGCTCAGATTACCATTGACAATGTTGTGGTGGTGCAGGAAAGCACACCAGGTGCAAACGATGGCGAAATCCATGTTACTGCTACCGGGGGAACCGGAGCCTTAACATACACCCTGCAACCCAATGGAATTTCAAATGGAACAGGCAATTTTACTGGCTTAGGCACTGGAACATACCATGTTGATGTAATGGATGCTAATGGCTGTATGGTTCAAACAGGCGACCTCATCATTAGCGGAGTTAATATCAACATAACCTCTAACAATGTAAGCTGCCATGGAGGTTCCGATGGGCTTATCACCATTACCATTACCGGAGGCTTTCCACCCTTTACCGTAGTTTGCAATGAAATTGACACGACACCGATTCCTGTTAACGATCTAGGCGGTGGAGTATTTTCAGCTGAGGGGTTATCGGCAGGTTCCTACCTCATAACCGTTACCGATAACGTTCCGCATACCTTCCCCACCTATCAAATTGATATACTAGAGCCCGATTCGCTTATTGCCACATTCGTCAGCTTACAAAATCCTCAATGCCACGGTGGAGCTGATGGTAGCGTTCTGTTTAACATTACCGGCGGAACTCCTGTTTATACGATTACCTGGGATGGTGGAACTTCGGTGGGTACAACAGCTACCCCGGTTACAGCCGGGTACCACGAATTTACCATAACCGACCAGTATGGTTGTTCAACTGTTGTTTCGGATGTACCCGAGCTGGTTGAGCCAAATCCAATTCAGCTGGTAGAGCAAACGCAGTTTGATCCCACCTGCCATGGCGAAGCAATAGGTATTATTAGCGTTACGGCTACCGGTGGCACGGGCACATTAACCTACAACCTCTCCGGAACCGCCAACCTTTCGAATACTACCGGAGTTTTTGAAAACCTGGTTGCCGGCGTTTATGACCTTACCGTTACGGATGACAACGGGTGTCCCGACAACTTCGACCCACCTGTTAGGTTTACCCTGAACGAACCGCCACAAATTATTATCAGTGGCCTAACACCGGATGATTCGCTGATTTGTCCGAACGATCCATCGGGCTTTGTTAGAGTTCAGGTTAGCGGAGGTCAACCCGATTATACCTACCTCTGGTCGAATGGGCAAACTACGGTTGATCTTGATAGCGTAGTTGTTGGAGACTACACCATAACCGTTACCGATGCCCTGAACTGTAGAGTTTCACAAACCTTCACAGTCAGAGGAACACCAAAGCTTGATCTTAATCCGGTTGTTATTGATACGGCGCTATGTAGAATAAAACCAACCGGTAATACCGGAAGAATAGACATCCGGAATTCCACAGGAGGTAATGGCCAGTTTGCTGACCTGGAATTTCAGTGGAATGATGCTAACGCAACCACCGGTCCTACTCTTCCCAAGGCGGGAGACCCAATGATTATTGGTGGAGGCATATACACAGTTACGGTTAAGGATACCAGCGGCTGTGTGTATTCCTTCGATTACGAGGTACCCATAAATCCCCGTTACAATTTCCTTACTAATGCTGGGAGCGATACCACCGTTTGCTATAGTAACCCTGTAATTCTTCATGGTTCGGTTATATCTGGAAATGAAGGGGGAACGGTAGATACCACCTTCGACTTCTCCTACGAGTGGCGTAAATTCCCCGATATTGATGGCGATCCAATTCATCGGGGTCAGGATTACCAGGTTAACCTTGTTGAAAGCTCATCATTCTTGCTTTGGGCTATAGAAAATAACTCTGGGTGTAAGGACTCTACCCGAATAAACCTCAACGTGCTCCCCAAAATTGGGCTTGAGGTTCCCCTTTACATTTCGGCTGTTCAGGATACCATCATCTCAATTCTTACGGGTAAGGAAGTTAACCTTGACGTTATTACACGCAGCGTAGAGTACGCCACGGAGTTTCAATGGAAACCTGCCGAAATGTTCAATCCGCCGGACAGCTGGAATAGCTCCATACTAATCAACGACCAAATAAAGCAACAAATACCTGAAGAAAGGAAACAAAAACTTACCGACCCGATATCCAAAAAGCCAACCGATTTCATCCTGGTTGATGTGATTGCCACCACCGAGATGGGTTGCACCGATTCCCTGCGGCTTTACACTAAGGAGGTTACCAGTCTGGGTTTTGCCAACGTATTCTCGCCAAACGGAGATGGGATAAACGATGTTTGGGGTGTTCCCAAGGATTACCTGTTCCCCGATTTATCCATAGAGATTTTCAACCGGTGGGGGTCGTTGGTTTGGTCGGCTACCGGCGATAAGGCGGCCAAGGGATGGAATGGTAGAACAAGCAATGGCAACGATCTGCCCATTGGAACCTACTACTACATAGTAAAGTTCAACGTTCAGGCTCAGGGAGCCAGCTGGAAACCCATTACAGGTTCTGTTACAATTGTGAAGTAAAGGCTGTAATGTTTAGGATACAATTTTTATATCCTATGAGTTTATAGTTAATGGCTCAAAAGAATTAAAGGAATTGTACAAAGGCATTTTAGGATAGGGTTTAAATTAAAAATATTTTTTGTAGCAGCTATCAAAGTACCGGTATATAAGTTTAAACGCATGAAAACAACACGTACAGCAGCTTACCTTGTTTACCCGCTAGTTACTGTTATTATGCTGGGAATGGCGGGTCAGGTAAATTCGCAGCAAATACCCCATTACTCCCAGTATATGTTCAATAACTACCTGACCAACCCGGCAGTGGCTGGGACATTAAACCACTACCAGATGAGGTTGAACAACCGGTATCAATGGGTTGGGCTCAACGATGCACCCTACACGGTTAACATGAGTTTTTACGGTCCATTTACCAAGCACGATATGGGCTGGGGTGGTTACTTTTCGAATGATGTTACCGGGCCTACAAGTCGGACAAGCATAATGGGAACCTATGCCTACAACATGCAGGTAAGCCAGTCGGGAATGAGAATTTCCGGTGGAATTTCATTCGGCATGATGATTTATAAGCTCGACGGCTCAAAGCTCACCCTGGGAGAAGAGCCAGATCCGATGTATGATCCGGCCATTATTCAAGCTACAAAATCTGTTTTTACACCCGATGCCTCTGTAGGATTTTACCTTTACAGCACCTCATTTAACGTTGGTCTGTCGGCACACCAGCTTTTTGGTCAAAAGTTGAAGTTTTACCCCGAGCCCATCGGTGTTAACCGCCTAAAGCAGCATATCATGCTTAGCGGGGGTTACTGGGTAAACCTCAACAGGTACATGGAGCTGGAAACATCGGCCATAATCAAGTACATGTTTGCCAGTCCCATGCAGTTTGAACTAAACGGGAAAATCAGCTACCGGCAGAAAGAATACCAATTTTGGGGAGGCCTTTCGCTTCGCTGGAAGGACGCCGTATCAGCCCTTGTTGGCATTAACTGGAACAGGAAGTTTATGTTCGGTTACTCGTTCGACTGGAGCCTTCTGGGCATTAGCAAGTACAACTCCGGATCTCACGAAATTATGCTTGGCTACATGTTTGATAAAATTAAGTAGCGGGAATGCATGTAGGATATGTTTGCCGGACACCGTTGTCCGGTTTTTTCATTTTCACCTAAATTGAAGTAGATTTGCAGCTGTAAATTATGTAGAATGAGGAAAATGGTAATTTGGCTGGTAGGATTGCCGGCTGTGGTTATAGCTTGCCTGTCATGTGGAAATTCCGGAATTATTCCTGAGAATGACATGGTTAAAATCCTTTCAAAGATTTACATTACCGATGGCATAACTTTTCTTCCCGAAAAGCATACTCTTTTTGGTAGGGACACCATTGCCTACTACGAGCCCATCATCGAATCGTATGGCTATACAACACAAGAGTTTGACAGCTCAATGAAGTACTACGCCTACCACACCGAAAAGCTGGATGAGATATTTGACAGGGTTATTATGGAGCTATCCAAAATGGAAGAACAAGCTAGTATCAACCCTAAAAATTTAGAGGAAGACCAAAACACCCCTACGGATACTTCTGAAAATCTTTGGCCTCATAAAACATTCTGGAACATGGCTGTTGATTATGGTCAAAACCGCTCCCTAGGCTTCGATATTCCTGTTAAAGGGCTTGGTGATTACACTCTTTCTTTTGAAGCCCAGCTGTTTCCCGACGACTCTTCTGTTGAGTGCCGCATGAATGCGTTTTGGTTTATAGCCGATAATGTTCAACGGGATTATCGTGATGTGGCTAAAGTCCAGCTCTACCCTAAGGATGGAGTGGTTCACCACTATTCCTTTACGTTTAGCTGCACCGATAGCCAGTACACGCATCTTAAAGGCTGGCTCTATGATAATGCCAATAAGAATCAAAACTTTAACCGGCATGCAGTTTTCAACAATATAAAGGTTACCTACAAGCCCGCACCAAAGAGCCCGGTGCGTAATTTAAAGGATAAAAAACCTATAAAGGCCTTTCGAAAGCCCATTCCGGTTCAACAGTA
Organism: Bacteroidales bacterium UBA1064; assembly: GCA_002316235.1. Classification (GTDB taxonomy): domain Bacteria; phylum Bacteroidota; class Bacteroidia; order Bacteroidales; family Tenuifilaceae; genus UBA1064. The sequence goes on along the minus strand of DCDD01000091.1, from coordinate 7,111 downwards.
ACATGCACAGGTTTTCTGCAAACTATATTTTCCCCGTCAGCCAGCCACCAATTCGAAACGGAGTTGTTGAGGTGGATGACGATGGTGTTATTATGAGAGTTTTTCATCCTGGAAATTCTCCAAAGGAAATTCATTCCACGGAGTTTTACAACGGGGTAATTGTTCCGGGTTTTGTAAATGCCCACTGCCATTTGGAACTCTCGCATCTTCGTGGTAAGATACCCAAGAACTTGGGCATTGCGGGTTTTATTAAGGCCATTACCGAGCAAAGAGGAACGGATGAAGAGGTTCAAAACCATGGTGAGTTGGTTGAACGGGCGATAGCGGGAGCTATTCACGAAATGGAACAAACCGGAACTGTTGCCGTTGGCGATATATCAAACTCCGCCGACACCCTCCTGGCTAAACTTCAATCGGATATATACTTCCACAACTTTATTGAAGTATTTGGGTTAAACCCCAACGAAGCCCAATCTATATTTGAAGGTTACTTGGAAGTTTACGAAGTGTTTAAGCAAAAATTTTGTGGTTCTACCTCGTTAACCCCCCATTCGCCCTACTCAATTTCACAACCTTTATGGGAGAAGATTTCAGAATTTATCGGGAAAAGTAAAGAGCTGGTTAGCATTCACTATGCCGAAAGCGCTGCCGAATACCAGTTCCTTCAAGACGGGACTGGTCCCCTCAGCGACAGGTACCAGTCGGCAGGAATTCCTTTTTGTAAGCCCCAAGGGCTAACTCCCCGTGGAGTTGTGTCCCGCTATGTTAATCGGGACTGCAAGGTGATGCTTATTCACAATACCTTTGCTCCAGCTGAGGAGCTTAGCTGGCTTGCTGCTATATACCCACAAACAACAGTAGTTACGTGTCCTGAATCGAACCTGCTAATTGAAGGGAAACTACCCAACCTCCCCGAATTCGAAACCAGCGGCCTCAACATTGCCATTGGCACGGACAGCTTGGCTTCATCATCTTCGCTTTCCATGCTTAGCCAGATCAATATCATCCTTCAGCACTTCCCACAGCTTACTTTCTCAAATGTTTTGCAATGGGCTACCCTTAACGGAGCCGAAGCACTGGGTATTTCGAGCACATACGGAAGCCTTGAGCCGGGTAAAAAGCCCGGGTTGGTTCTCATAACAGGTTTTGATTTTCGAAATATGTGTGCTACCCCCCAAAGCCTTGCCAAAAGGTTGATTTAGCCCATGTGGTTGGTGAAAGGATAAGTTTATACACTGCTTGCTACCCAAAAGTATGGGGGCAGGATTCAACCCCTTATGAGAAGATTTTACGCTTAATAGCTTTTCGTTTGTAGCTTACGTGGGTTGATAGCGGAACCTTCTCTACGATTATGTTCGTGCTGTCTAGTCCAAGCGACTTAACCTCGCTGATGCCCAGCCTGCGGAATATCGAGTAAAGCACCATCATAAACTTTTCGAAGGGTGAAAAATCGATGTCGTAGTTTGGAACACGGTCAATCATGATGAAGAGAAAGTCTGCTGTTATGTTATACTTCCTTAGCGATTTATAATGGCTAACCAGGTCTATCTCCTTTAGCGCAGTCATTTCTTCGAGGACCTGGTGAAAGTAAAGGTTAACTCTTGGCTCAATTTTAAAACCCAGCCTGAAATCTATCCTTCTGATAATTCCAGGCACCATTTCCGTAACCTCGTAGGCAAAAGTATCAGGTTCGTCGAGCTTGTCAACATGTAAAAACCAGTAGGTGTCGGCACGCTTAGGTTGCTTGTTCAGAATGGAGTAAATAATTTTTGATTCGATTTCATCTGGGTTGTTAGCACGGGTCATATACACCAAATTTGTTGCGTATTTAGGAACCTCTTTATCCTTACTCAGGTCGCAAATTATAGGTAGGTACTCGTTGATACTAGTGAAGGTGATATGGCGATTTCTGATTTTACGGGCGTTATACCAGCCGTATTTTACGATGAAGAAAAGGCTGGCAAGGGTTAGCGTCAACCAGCCTCCGTGCTTAAACTTCAGGAGGTTTGCATACAGGAATACCCCTTCAATCAAAAGGAATGACAGGCTGAATAAGGTAATCAGGACTGGGTTTACCTTCTTCGACATCAGGTAGAAAGCAACCAGAATGGTTGTGGAAATCAGCGTAAGGTTAACCGATAGTCCGTAGGCAGCTTCCATATTGGACGATTCCTGAAAAAAGAGCACCACGAAGATTACCCCGAGAAACAGAAACCAGTTTACCGAGGGAATGTATATCTGTCCCTTAATATTGGTAGGGTATTTTCTCTTGATGTTGGGCCATAGGTTTAGGGAGCTTGCAACGCTGATCAGGGTGAATGAACCGGATATTAAGGCCTGACTTGCAATAATGGCAGCTGCGGTTGCAAGAATAATACCTGGAAGCACGAACCATTGGGGCATAATCGAAAAAAATGGATTATTGCCGTTAAAACCATTTTTTAACAGGTAGGCACCTTGCCCCAGGTAGTTAAGAATTAAAGCCGACTTTACGAATATCCAGCTAATTTGAATGTTTTTCAACCCACAATGCCCCAAATCGGAGTAGAGCGCTTCTACCCCTGTTATACAAAGAAATACTGCACCCAATACCAGCATGGCCGATGGATGCTCTACAATTAATTGCAAGGCGTAGTAGGGATTAAACGCTTTAAACACCACGGGTAGCTGAACAATCTGATTTACTCCCAGTATCGCCAGCGTTAAAAACCATAGTGTCATTATGGGGCCAAATGAGCTACCGATTTTTTTAGTGCCAAACTGCTGGATAACAAAAAGTCCTGTAATTATGATGAGAACAATGGGAATAGTAGGAAGTTGCTTTTGAACGATTTGTAAACCTTCGATGGCCGATGTTACTGTAATTGCAGGAGTAATGATACCGTCAGCCAGGAGGGTGCTCCCCCCGATGATGGCAATAATATACGCCTTTGGCATCTTCCTCCTTACCAGCGCAAACAGGGAGTAGATGCCTCCCTCACCTTTGTTGTCGGCTCTAAGGGTGATCAGAACATACTTAACGGTGGTTTGAAGGGTTAGCGTCCAGATAATGCAGGACAACGCACCCAGTATGAAGTCGTTGTCTATGGTAGTTACGCTGCTGGCGATTGCCCGCATCACGTAAAGCGGGGAGGTGCCAATATCTCCATACACAATACCCATGGTTATGATTAGCCCGACAAAGCTTAATTTCGATATTTTCCCTGCCTTGTCATTTCTCATAAGTCAACCTTTAATTTTTATACCTAACATTTATACTATTGCTATCATAAAAATGTAATCCGGCGGTCAGCTTCACGTTGAACCTTAGAATTTCATCTACTCGCTAAATCTTGCAACCCAGCGCTTTACTAGTGCACAAATATCAAGATTATTAGGGTTAATCATGATTTTATTTGGAGTAGCGATGACCTTTTGGGTATCTATCTATACTGATGGGTGAATTGCCAGGTTAAACCAGTACGGTTGTTTAAAGATTACAAGACTTTAACTGGTAAAACAGCCTCATTAACAACAGCATGAACTTATTTTAAGCTAAAATGGGTAATTTTTTGAACCCGCAAAAGTATAAAAGAAGGCCATAGGATGTCATCAATTTATAAACTTTTTATTAGAACAAATTTTTAAAGGTATAAGCCTGCTATAATGCTATTTATGAGATTACGCCCGATGAACTAAGACGGCTATTATTCCTGCACTGTTCCGGAAGCCATGACTTTAAGTTGTTGCCATGTTAGCTCATACCATTGGGGCAACCCATAACGGATGAATTCTACATTTGCCCGCCTATCTGACCTGTATTCCGGCGATTTACATTCAAATTTCCTTGTAAATTAGCTTTCAGCCAAATATCTTTGCAGGAGCAACACTCTTCTGATTCAGCCACCGATTGGAGTTGTTTTTATGCTACGATTAAACCTATGTTTGATGGGTAATATAGAAGTTGTGGCGTGGTTGCGTGGCATTCTTGTTATTTATTAAACATATCACCAGTAGCATTGTTTACATCCTGATAATGTTTGAACAACGGTATGAACGGGGAACAGGATAAAATTTTGCATGAGGTTACAGGTTCGGAATACAAGTACGGTTTTGTAACCCAAATAGACACTGAAACTATCCCTCGAGGGCTCAGCGAGGAGGTGGTGAGGATGATTTCGTCCAAAAAAGGCGAACCCGACTGGATGCTGGAGTTTCGCTTAAAAGCATTTCGCCACTGGCAAACCATGGAAATGCCCACATGGGCTCATTTAACAATACCCCCCATTGACTACCAGGATATAATTTTCTATGCTGCTCCGCGAAAACGAAATGCTTCAACCGGAGGGGGCGGGGAAATTGACCCTGAGCTAAAGGCAACTTTCGACAAGCTAGGCATTCCCCTTGAGGAGCAACAAATGCTTTCAGGAGTTGCTGTTGATGCAGTTATGGACAGCACTTCGGTGAAGACGACATTTCGGGATACTTTAGCCGAGCATGGCATTATTTTTTGTTCAATGAGCGAAGCCATTCGCGAGCATCCCGACTTGGTGCGTAAATACCTGGCCTCTGTTGTTCCCTCCACCGACAACTTTTTTGCCTCCCTCAACTCTGCCGTCTTCAGCGATGGTTCGTTTTGCTATATTCCTAAGGGAGTGCGTTGCCCCATGGAGCTAAGCACCTACTTTAGAATAAATGCTGCCAATACCGGACAGTTTGAGCGCACCTTGATAGTTGCCGACGACGATAGCTACGTTTCCTACCTTGAGGGGTGCACTGCACCCATGCGCGACGAAAACCAGCTTCATGCAGCAGTGGTAGAAATTGTTGCCCTGGAAAATGCCGAGGTGAAGTATTCCACTGTTCAGAACTGGTATCCAGGCGACAAAAACGGGAAGGGCGGTATATTCAACTTTGTAACCAAACGTGGCATTTGCAAGGGAAAAAACAGCAAGATTTCGTGGACACAGGTTGAAACAGGGTCGGCCATTACATGGAAGTATCCTAGCTGCATACTTATGGGCGACAACTCCTACGGTGAATTTTACTCCGTTGCTGTAACCAACCACCATCAGCAGGCCGACACGGGAACAAAAATGATACACATCGGCAAGAATACCCGTAGCCGAATCGTTTCAAAAGGAATTTCGTCAGGTGAGGGCAGCAATAGCTACCGTGGGCTGGTTAAGGTGCTTAAAGGGGCCGATAATGCGCGCAACTTCTCTCAGTGCGACTCCTTGCTAATTGGTGATAGGTGTGGTGCGCATACCTTTCCCTACATCGAAGTGGACAACCCAACCGCCATAGCCGAGCATGAAGCGACAACTTCAAAAATCGGTGAGGATCAGCTTTTTTACTGCAACCAGCGTGGAATTTCAACTGAGGATGCCGTTGGTCTAATTATTAACGGATATGCAAAGGAAGTGCTCAACAAGCTGCCTATGGAGTTTGCCGTTGAGGCTCAGAAGCTCCTACAGGTGAGCCTGGAGGGCAGCGTAGGTTAGAAACATTCGAAGAAAGGTGAAATGGTAAAGCTACTTGAATACTACCTGTTTAATCGCCCGTATAACCTACTCGTTTGGAATTGAAGTCCTCAAATATACCGGTTTACATGAATTTTGATGTGTAATTTTATGGTGGGTCAACACGGAAATATTAATTTGGAAACATATACATTAATCATCATAGTATGCTAATAGTCAACGATTTACATGCTAGAATAAACGATAAGGAAATATTAAAGGGTATAAACCTGGAGGTTAAAGCCGGAGAAGTTCACGCCATTATGGGTCCGAATGGCTCAGGCAAAAGCACTTTAGCTTCGGTGCTAACCGGCAGGGAGATGGTTGAGGTTACCCATGGGCAGGTTACCTTTAATGGAAAAAACCTTTTGGAGATGCCACCCGAAGTGCGTTCGCGCGAGGGGATTTTTCTCAGCTTTCAGTACCCGGTTGAAATACCCGGCGTTAGCATGGTAAACTTTATGAAGGCTGCAGTTAACGAGCAGCGCAAGTATAGAGGTCTTGAACCCCTTTCGGCAACCGATTTTCTTAAGCTGATGCGTGAGCGGAAGGAGCTGGTTGAAATTGACTCTGCCCTCACCAACCGTTCGGTAAACGAGGGTTTTTCCGGTGGAGAAAAGAAAAAAAACGAAATATTCCAAATGGCCATGCTGGAACCCAAGCTGGCTATACTTGATGAAACCGACTCGGGTTTGGATATCGACGCCCTGCGAATAGTAGCCAATGGGGTTAACAAGCTCAAAAGCCCGGATAATGCCGTAATTGTAATTACCCATTACCAGCGCTTGCTCGACTATATTGTACCTGATTTTGTCCACATACTCTACAACGGCCAAATTGTTAAAAGTGCCGGTAAGGAGCTGGCTCTTGAACTTGAGGAAAAAGGGTACGATTGGATTAAGAATGGCAACCTGAAGGGTTAAGTAAAAAGTTGAAACCATGAGTAAAACCGATACAGCTGGACTTTTGGATGACCTGGTTAGCCTCTACCTCGATAATCATGACCTTATTACTGGCGGTAGCTCGGATACCTTGAACAAACACCGTGAAGAGGCAATCCAGAACTTCAGGATTATTGGGCTGCCATCTGCAAAAAATGAAGACTACAAGTACTCCCGGGTTGAACCCCTCTTTCAGCATGAGTACGAGAAGTACTTTACTCCTAAGAAGATTTCGTTTAGAGTGGATGATATCTTCAGGTGCGACATTCCTGAGTTGGACACCCATTTAGCCATGGTGCTCAACGGATTTTACCTGCCAAGTAGCGGCCAACTTCAAAAGTTAGATAATGGCATCATTGTAGGAAGTTTAGCCCAGGCTGCTACGGATTTTCCTGAAATTGTTGCCAAACACTACAACGTTTATGCACAGTGCAACGCCGATGGCCTGGTTGCTCTTAACACCGCTTTTGCTCAGGATGGCATTTTTATTTACGTTCCAAAAGGTGCTGCAGAAGAAAAACCCATTCAGATAATTAACCTGCTGATGTCGGAGGAAAACCTCATGGTTAACTATCGTAACTTAATTATACTTGAAGAATCGAGCCATGCCAACATTCTGGTGTGCGACCATACGCTATCTTCCAAGCGCTACCTTTCCAACGTGGTAAC
>DCDD01000042.1 GCA_002316235.1 Bacteroidales bacterium UBA1064 | reverse complement strand
AGGGCTACCCTGGCGATTGCACTGTTACTATCTGCCACAGCCGGACACCCAACCTAAAGGAGCTCACCCTACAGGCCGATATACTGGTTGTGGCCATGGGGAAACCCGAATTTGTTACAGCCGACATGGTAAAGGATGGGGCGGTGGTGGTTGACGTGGGGATAACCAGAGTTCCCAGCCAAAAAACCAAATCGGGATGGAAGCTGGTGGGCGATGTTAAATTCGATGAGGTGGCGCCTAAATGCAGCTTTATTACCCCGGTACCCGGTGGTGTTGGTCCCCTCACCATTGCCTCGTTGCTCAAAAATACCCTCAAGGCAGCCAGGAAGGAGGTTTACGGATAAAACTAAGTATATGGATAATCAAGAAACTATCTCAAAGTTTTACGATGACTTTTCGTTTAAACAAGTTAAAACCGGGAAGAACTTACGACATTACACAATAACTAAAAACCTTAAGAAAAAAGGCATTGGTAAATCCAACAAAATCCTTGAAATAGGTTGTGGTATTGGGACACTAACCGATATCTTGCTGCAAATTGCCCCTAAAGCTAAAATAACGGCACTAGATATAAGCCCAAAGAATATCGAAATTGCAAGAAGCTGATTTAAATCTAAACGAGTTATATTCATGGTTGCCGACGCTTCGGATAATTTTGCCCTTGACGAAAAATTCGATTTCATCGTTCTTGCCGATGTAATTGAGCATATACCCTTTGAACGATACCATTCGCTGTTTTCGAATCTAAAACGATTTAGCCATGACGATACAAAAATTTTTATTAACATTCCTCACCCTAACCTGATTAAGCATTTGAAAGAAACCAAACCCGAAAGTTTACAGATTATTGATCAATCGGTTTACCCAACTATCCTCTATCAACATTTATATGCTAATTACTTTATTATTGACGAAAAAAAGGATTATAGCATATTTTACCAAACACCCGATTATTCATATTACTGGCTTAGTTCTTTATCAGAATATATAAATACTAATTACAATAAAACTATTCCACTACCCATTCGAATGCTAAAGAAATTTTTGTTAAGGATTTTTTAAAATGAATATCCTATACATTTCGTCATACAACCCCAGTTTTGTTCACAAGGATATAACACTCCTTTCCGAAAGGTTCAAGGTAACCTCATTGCTTTACCCGTGGAATGCGATAAATACTCCAATTAATCTTTTAAGACAACTAATCTACTTAATTTATCGAATTAATAAAATTGATAAGATAATCATAATGTTTGCCGGCTATTGGTCAGTAATTCCAGTTCTGTTTGGAAAAATTTTTCGCAAAAAAGTATTTATAATACTAGGTGGAACCGACTGTGTATCTTATCCAACTTTTAATTACGGGAGCTTAAGGAAACCGCTTTTAAAAAGGGCTATTTACGTATCGATAAAACATGCAACATGTATACTGCCTGTTCATGAATCGTTGATTGAATTTACTAATTCATATTATGATAATAGTAAACAAGGAATAAAAAATCACTTTAAACCAATTAAAACTGCAATTAGAACTATTTATAATGGTTACGATCCAAAGGTTTCGCAGCTAACCATTGAATCATCAAATCGTATTTTAAATAGTTTTATAACAGTGGCATTGGTTAACAATAAAACACGAGTAATACTAAAAGGTATCGATTTGATACTTGAAAGTGCCCGTGAATTCCCTGAAGCAAGTTTCACTATTATTGGCATCGACAATAAAATAATAAATAAACTTGACATACCAAAAAATGTTAAAATATTTCCCCCTATACCATATGACTTACTTACCGAAAAATATCTCCAATCGGAATTTGTCATTCAAACATCCATTTCCGAAGGTTTTCCCAATGCCTTAAGCGAAGCCATGTCGTTTGGCTGTATCCCTTTAATTTCGCCAGTAGGCGCTATGCCTACAATTACAAAAGATATTGGTTTTACTGTGAATAGAAGGAGCCCTGTTGAACTTTCTCTTGCCATTAGAAATGCCTTAAACTTAACAAATGAAGAAAAAATAAATTTACGTATGCAAGCACATACCCAAATTGTAAATAATTTTAGCGGAATTGCTCGAATTGGTAAATTGGCACAAACAATTGAAGAATTTAATTAGATTTGATGCCCTCTAAATCATTCATCAAATCTTCGTTCATCTACACAGTGGTAGGCTCGCTTCCACTGGCTACAAGCATTCTGCTGCTTCCATTCTACGGAAACTCCTCACTACTTTCAACAGCTGACTTCGGGTTGCTTGCCATATACATCATTCTTAGCGAGCTGGCAAAGATTCTTTTTACTTTTTCCGCCGATAGCTTTCTGGGATTCAACTACATACACTACAACAATAGCAAGAGCAACCTGCAACGTTTTATTGGAACCACATCCGTATTCATGCTGGTTTACGGCGTATTAATGCTATTGCTATTTTGTGTTTTGGGCGGCTCAGCCATTAAGCTGCTCTACCCGGGCAAAAACATAAGTTTTTATCCCTTTGGATTTCTTTCAGTGTTGACGGGTCTTCTCAACGGCATTTTTAAGGCATACTCAACCCTAATGATATATCGTGAGAAACCTGCACCTTTTTTATGGTCCAACATTATTCACTTCACCCTTGTGCTGGCGGTTTCCATTACCGGCCTGTACCTTTATCCCCAAACCCTCCTGGGACCTATCTGGGGACGCTTCGTAGGGGCAATTGCAACATTTCTTTGGTCGCTAACATACTTTGTATCGGCCAGCCGATTTAAGGTTGATTTTAATATTCTTAAAAAACTACTTTCCTACAGCGCACCGCTCTACCTTTTTGGAATTCTTTACTGGATTGTGTCAAACATTGACCGGTACTTCATCCTAGGCCTACTTTCGGAAAAAGATGTGGCTATTTTCGACTTTGCAGTTAAGCTAACGCTGGCAATAGAGTTTTTACAAAATGGGCTATCGTCGGCAATATACCCGAAGATTTTTCAGATATGGAAAAAGAATGACGACGTTCCGCATGGAAACGTGGAGATCAACCGATTCTTCCATGTTTTTGCCCTGATTACGGTTGTTGGGATACCAGTACTCTACCTCTCGGTTCCCCTGCTGGTTCCATTGCTGGTTAACAACAGCGAACTTTACGCCTCATTCAACCTCCTACCCCTCCTTTTTGCCGGCATGGTGAGCCGTATCTGGTACTACTACCTTGTGGCGCCAATTTACTACTTTAAGCAAACCAAGGTAATGCCACTGGTTTTTGGGTTTGCCGCAATTTTTCAAATAGCCAGCACCTACATTCTTATCCAGCTTAACGGTATTGACGGTGCAGTATGGGCAAACCTGCTCACAAAACTTTTTCAGGTATTCCTTTTATATCTTTTTGTAAGGAGATTCTACACCCTGAGGGTAAATGTTAAAAAGCTAATTGTTTTCCCGGCAGTTTACATGATGCTACTCATTGCGGCAGAAATATTTTTAAAGCCGGTAAATATTTACCTGCTCAACCTCATTCACATTGTAATAATTACGGTGTTAGCCTATTCCTTTTTCCGTAATGAGCTTAAATGGGAAAACATCCGGACAGCTTTGAAAAAATAGCCCAACTCTCTAGGAGTTGGTTGTAGGTTGAAAGAATGCTGTGTAGGTAATTTCCCTACCGGTTTTTACTTCGTAAACAACCATTGTTGCGTTAACCTCTTTACCCTTTCGAGGGTTTAGTGTTACCCTCTGGCGTTGCCCAACTATTTTTTTCCTTGCAGGGTCTAAATATGTCGTAACAAAGTTGTCCTTTACAGTATCGGAAAACAGAATTCGAACATTCTGGTTTGCTACCTCATCGTGTTTAACAGTAAATAAATTCTCAGCAGCCTTATTCATAAACAGAATTAGCCCATCGTGGTCGGTGGTTACAATAGCTTCGGAAAGCTCTTCCAGAAGTTTTTCGTTACGAACTTTAATTTTCTCCGTTTCCCTGTATTGATTAGTAATTTCTTCACGCGTTTCGCGTAATTTCTTATTTTGCTCTACTTCCTTTTGTTGGATTAACTCTTCCTGTTTTCTAATGGTTTCCTCTTTCTGCTGAACTTCAATGGCAAGGTGCACTTCACTGGTAATGTCATAAGCTATCAGTAAAACCTTGGCAATTTCACCATTTGTATCGTTAACCGGGACGAGGGATACCTGTAGCCACTTCTCATCATTATTTCCCGTATTTACCCTTAGCTTTCCATCAAATGGATTACCATGAATAATATCATCCCATGCATCCTCAACATTTTGGCGGTCAACCGGTGAAACGGTTTCAAATATGTTTTTTTTCATGGCCACCTCGTAAGGTAGTCCCAGCGTTTCGATGTACATATCGTTTACTGCTATCATATCTCCGGTTGGGCTGATATCGGCTTTAACTACAGATCGGCTAAAGGCGTTAACCTGACCTTCCAGCTCAAGGTTTTTCGCTCTTTGGCCAGAAGCATCAAGAGCTAAAAAGAGGATTTTATCAACATCACCCATTGTATTTCTCATGCAGGTAAATGTGGCCAGAATCCATAGCTCCTTACCGGTTTTGGTAGCTAGCTTCATGTTACCCTCAAAGTGTTTACCACCTTTGCTAAGCTTTTTCCACACCTCTTCAAACCATACCCTATCCCGTCTATCTAAAAAAATATCCAAAGGTTTTCCTTCAACTTCGGCAGTTGAGGAGTATTCCAGCTTCTGCATGAATTTGGTGTTGGCGTAGGTTAGGGTCCCCTTAACGTCGAAATCGGCCCGGATCATGGTGTGGTTAACCGAGTTGGAGAAGCTGATGAACTTTTCCGATTGGCGGGCAGCTTCCTCCTGGGTGGCTTGCAACTCCTCCATGTTCTGACGCATTTGCTCCTCCTTTAGGGCAAGTTCTTCGGCCTGTTCGCGTGATTCCCTCAGCAACTTGGCCGTTCGTAGGTTTATCTTTACCGTGGAAATGGTAGTTGCCACGCTTTCGGCAATCTTTTCCATAAACTCCAGCTGGTGCTTCTCGAATATGTTGAACGAAGCAACCTCCAGCACGCCATGAACCTGATCGTTTAGCTTAAGGGGTATGAGAACCAGACAACGTGGGTTTGCCTTACCTAGTCCGGATGTAATGTTCAGGTAGCTGTCCGGTACCTTCTTCAAAAAAATAGTTTCCTTTTCGAGGGCACATGCACCAACCAAACCATCGCCCCAGGGAACAATTCTGTCAGCATACTTTCGACGCTCGTAGGCGTAGCAGGCAGTCATACGAAAATGAACATCAGCCTCATCGTCATCCTCAAGAAGGTAGAATGCTGCCTGGTTTGCACCAACATAGTTTACCAGGTTCCTGATTATTTGAAATGATAGCTCCTCAACGTTATCATTATTTAACCTGAGTATTTCGCCGAACCGGGCCATTCCCTCAGCGCTCCATCGGCGCTGCTCATCCTCTTTTCGCCTTATCTCCTCCTCCTTACGGCTTTGGCTAATGTTGTTGCGAAGATTTACTATTGCCTTGCCCAGCGCATCACCCTCATCCGGGATATACTCAACGCTTTCGTCTCCCTCCTGAAGTTTTTCAACAAAATGGTATAGCTTCCGCTGCCTATGAATCGTTTCTTCCGAGCTACTTTCGGACTCCATCCTGATACGTGAGATGTAGCGTGAAATGTAGAATGATGCCAGAGCTATAAGCAATGGGAAAATATCCAAAAAATATAAAACCGGCATAATGCGATGCATTTCAACAATGCCGCTGAAGTTGAAAGAATACCCTCCAGTAACCGCTGCAATAAAAAATGCAAGCAGAATAACAGCTAAACCGGCAATAAATCCTAAAATGGTTATTCTGACTACAAAGGGTTTTGAATATGCTCGCTCCATGGCAGTATTATTTTTGATTTTAAAAGTAGGTATTTTTTCAATTGAATGGAAAAATTCGATTCCAAATTTAGCGTGTTACCAGCCAAAATCGAGGCCCTATCCGATACCTATTCTTCCAAAGTCAGCCCAACTATACCGGATAAGTGCAAATGAACAAAATTCATAGCAAACAAACTAAAATCAACAGAACGTATTACCAGAACTACCTGATATTTTGAAGTATCAACAAAATTGAAAAAAATAAGCGCAATACCCGTAAGCACAGAATCAACTTTAATTATTGGGTGTGTCTAAAAAGCAGTATGTTTTTAACCAACCATATTCAGGAGGGGAGTCATTGGTTTTTCCACAGCTCATACCATCGCACCTGAAATTTGCACTCAAAATCCTGAAATCTGCCTACGAAACAGCAGCATTTTAGCCTAAAATAATACTACAACACATATAGGTACTGCCACAATCAGACCTAAAGCATCCATGACCAGCAGTCCATTTAAGCTACCAAAACGCCAAATATGTGGGGCTTAAAAAAATTGTTTTTCTCTCACTCTCCGAAAGGTCATGGCTTGCTTCCGCACCATAAGATGAGCACGCTTATAATTCTTCCGGTGATTTTTTAAAAAAAGTTAAGCTAAATAGGGAAAAATTACGTATCATACAGCATTACCAACCACTAAAACATTAAATTGTATTAAGCAAAACATACAAACATGAGCAGAATTTTAATTGTTGACGACATCCACGTTAATCGGCTACTACTAAAGGAAATACTCACAAAAATCAGCGTTGACTGCCTTGAGGCTAAAGATGGAAAAGAAGCCCTGGAAATTCTTCAAAATGAAAAAGTTGATGTAGTTCTTATGGATATTGAAATGCCGGTAATGAATGGCGTGGAGACAACCCGGTACATTCGTCAGAACTTTCCGTTCCCCTTAAAAAGCATTCCCATAATTGCCCTAACAGCCCATAACCCGGCTGATTTCTTTGAAGATTTTTATAACACCGGTTTTAACTACCTGTTAACAAAACCCTACTCCATTGAAAGGATACAAAAGGCTATAGATGAAACTCTAAAGCAGGAAAAACAGCAAAACTGAATTTTCAAGTTCCAATATTAAAGCAAGGCATTCCTTAACGTTTAATTATTCAGTAAGGCAAGCCCTTTTCCCAGCAAATATAGGTAAAATTGAACAGCACCCCGGTTTGCGAATAATATGGATAAACCAACTTATTATAGCCTATTCGCAGGTAATAACCTTCATTTTTTTTAAAGAGCTCCTTTTACTCCTTACTGTAAAATATTTTTAACTTTACAGCGCTATTTCAATCAAGGGAAAAAGGTAAAAATGACCAGCAGGGATTTAGCTCAGCTTATTGCCGCTCACTCCAGGCTAATTCTTCCAAACTTAGGAGCATTCCTCCACAAGGATGCAGCTGATGAAACGTTTAGCGCCAGTAAAGTTACCTTTAGCCCATTTCTAAAGTATAATGATGGAAAGCTGGAGGATTACCTTAGTAAAACAACAGGCATAAGCAAGGAGGAGTCGTTCAAACAGGTTCATGCGCTGGTAAGTAGCATTAACCAGCAACTTGAGTCGTCTGGGAAATACCCCATACCCGGTTTAGGACAACTTGTCCGCGATAACCAAGGAGCTATTTCCTTTGTTGCAGATACATCAGTAAACACCGACACCATAGAAGCTAATTTTTCTGGTAAAATTTCCAATTCCCCCCCGAAAGATGATGGCAAAACCGGTGAAGAAAGCATGATAACCGGGGACAACAAGGCTTCCAGCTACAATTCGACACCTGCAAATAGAGCAAGTTCAATAAAAATTAATGTTGAAGCAGATACGAGTAACCCAGATTCAACAGCAAAGAGTGCTATAGAAGATAGTATCAATAAAACGGATAGCGAACCGGAAAAGCAAACCCAGGACAAAGCTGAGAATATTGGAAAATTGGAAAATGAACCTGTAAAAGGATATTTTAAAATGGGTAAAAGAAGTAGCGGTAAGAAGAAGAGCAAACTTATACTACCAGCCCTGTTTGTGATAACATCGCTGGTCGTAATCTTTATTATCGCCCTTGTTATTAGGCATATAGCCCTAAGCCCAAGCTACAACTACTCCGATGAAGATGTAACCCCAGAAAACGATTATACCCCGGGTATTTCTAACATGACAACCCCAAAACCAAAGGATAAAATTGACAGGGCATACGATTCCCTAGTGGGCCAAATCAAAAAGGAAGAGAGTAACCCTTCAAGCCCTGAGCCTAGCATTGAGGACAAAATTGAGCAGGAAGTTATTGAAAACTACAAGGCTAAAGATGGCGAGCCAACAGGTAAATACTACCTGATAGTTGGCAGCTATAAAAATGCCGATAATGCTCGGAATATGGCTAGTAAGCTTAAAGATAAAGGATTTAAAAGTTCGGTTGTTTCAAGGCCTGACGGTATAAGCTGTGTTGCCCTAGGAGCATATTCATCAAACGGTGAAGCGGAAAAAGCCAAGCTAGCCTATGAAAAACAATTTCCTGGAATATGGATTTTGACCGTACAGTAGTCAATTTTACACATCGCCGGCTAATTTTTGATGTTGAACCCTCGTCAATTTAGAGACAAAATACTTCACAATGACCAGTAAATCCAAGCCATTGTCGAATAGTAAAAAACTATGTACCTACCCATTAATTGGCGAAGTTTCATACATTTGTAAATCAGGATTAAAAAGAGTTTCTCTAAGAGTTAATGCCTACGGCGATGTACGGGTATCTATGCCCCCATTCATCTCGTTTAAGTATGCCGAGGAGTTTATGCTCTCAAACGGAGAATGGATTATTGAAAAAAAAGGCAGGTCCTTTTTGGGGAAAAATCTTATAGACAACGATTCAATCCATACCCGATACCACACCATCACACTATTTGAGGATAGCCAGTCAACCGGAATTAGGGTAATTCAAAGTAACAACCAAGCCAGGATTCACTATCCTTTAACCATGGCAAAAAATGACCCGGCAGTTAGAGAAGTCCTAAAAAAAGTTGTTGAGCATACCTATATGAAAGAGGCAAAAGATGACCTGCCCCTCAGAACAGCCAATTTAGCTGCCGCACACGGTTTCTCTTTTCGTAGGGTCTCAATAAGTAGGGCTACTACGCGGTGGGGTAGCTGCTCGCCTGAAAACAACATTCGTCTAAGCCTCCACTTGATGAGGCTTCCTGACCATTTAGTTGACTACGTAATAATTCACGAGCTTTGCCATACGGTGGAAAAAAATCATGGCATTAACTTCTGGAAGCTGATGAATGAGCATTGTAACGGACACGCGCGGCAACTTGCCAGAGAGATAAAAGAATACCACGCGTACTAGGTAATCTTTTAATGAAAGTGGACTAGCACAAGGATGGTTAGTAATCGAGCGAGTTTAACCTTTCGGTAAGCTCTACTATTTGGGTGTAAAATTCGCTTGCAACTTTCTGATAGTCAATATTTTTCCTACTTCCCTTTGCAAAATTTTTTCTCGAAAGCTTTGAAACAGTATCGCGCTGCAGTACTATTACATCGGAGATGATGTCTAAAATATTTTCCTGGTTAAACTCCGGTGAGAATGAAAGCTGGGTATAGCATTCATTCAGAAATAGCTTAACCATGTGTTTAACTTCCTTTTTAAAATCACGAATCTTAGACATCTCACCGTAAGGTTATTAACTTCATAATATTTAACTGAATAAATATATACTAAATTTATATCATAGTAAGCTAAATTGAATTATTTTATTCCTATTGTGCGTAAAATATTAATGAGCAAAATAAAACTTTAGAGGAAAACAAATTAAAATAGCTTAAATATCTACTTTACAGATAAGATAAAAGGCTAGTACCCATAAGCTCTTGCTTCAATTTTTTCAGGCAATATTTCGAAAACTTTAACATTTGCAAGCGCAGGAGTGCTATACTTAAAGTTCTGCAGGGAAGTGTACTTCAGCATAAATATCTCCAAAACTTCCTTTTTCTTATCAATATCATCAATTTCCTTTACCATACCGTAGATTAATACGCTTTTGTAACGCATGGAGTATGAGCATGCAACACTGTCATTTTGGTGATGCATTTGGTAGTCGGTGCTAAACTCCACACATACATTCGGGTTAGATTTCCAAATGCCAATCTTCTTACCCTCGGGGCCTGAATGGATGTAAAGCCTATCGTTCTGATAGCCAAAATTGAATGGCAGCACATAAGGCATTCCGTTGGTATCAACCATGCCAACATGGCACACCAGCGAGCGGTTTATGATATCATTCACTTCAGCCGGGGTTAAGTTGCTTCTCGATTTCATGTCTATCAAAAAAATTAGCTATACAACGTTACAATTATCTACATAATTTACCTGATATACAAAGCAAATAATGGTTAAAAAGCACTGCTTGTAAATGTTTCCTAATTATCCTTTGAAGCTGTTTTAAAGCAAAAATTTATAATGATAGAACATTATACAGCAGTACATTCTAACACTTTATCAGAAACAGGTTCAGTACAATACAGTAGTTCATAGCTTATCGGACTTTTTTTAAAGAAATCCGCTTAAAAAATCTGTACGCCTCAGGAATCCAAAGCACTAAAGAGGAGGCCACAAATATTTTTACCCAATCGGATAGGCTAAGCGGAACCGTTCTGAAAATTTCTCCACCCCACTGAATAATTACGACTTGACCTAAAAGTATAACAAAAGCAATGGTAATGAATCCCTTATTATGGAACAGTCCCTTTAGAGCAGAAGAGTAATCGCCAAGCGACCTGGAGTTGAATAGGTTCCAAAATTGAAGCATCACAAAGAGGTTGAAAAAGAGGGTAAGCTCATAGCTGCTAACGTTGCCGTCGCGGCCGAAGAAGATAAGCATACCTAACAGAATAATCAGAAATGATGCAGAAGCTAGTAGAATCCCTTTAAAAATTGATGGAGTTACGATAAATTCCTTTGGGCTTCGTGGAGGTTTATTTAGTACGCCTGCATGGGGTTGCTCTGTGGCCAGGGCAAGAGCGGCAAAGGTGTCCATAATGAGGTTCACCCAAAGCATTTGGGTTACTGTTAAAGGGAGCGTAATCCCGGTAAAGGGGCCGGTGAGCACAATTACAACTGCTAAAAGGTTGATTGTGAGCTGGAAGAAGAGGAACTTCTGAATATTACCATAAAGGGTTCTACCCCACCGAATGGCGTTTACAATGCTGGAAAACGAATCGTCAAGCAGAATGATATCGCTTGCCTCCTTGGCAACTTGTGTTCCTGACCCCATTGCCAACCCCACATCGGCTCGGTTAAGCGAGGGCGCATCATTAGTTCCATCACCTGTAACAGCCACTACCTGCCCGTTTTCCTGTAGCAACCTGACTAGCCTCATTTTATCCGAAGGACGTGCCCTGTACATTATTTTAAGCTGGTTTGCCATTCTGCGGGCTTCATCTTCGGAAAGTGCCTCAAAATCAGGGCCTGAAATGACATTTGCTTCGGCATTACCGGAGAGAATGTTTACTTGCTTCCCAATTGATGTTGCGGTAACAATATTATCACCCGTTAGCATCTTTACATCAACCCCGGCCCTGTGGCATTGGGCAACTGCTTCAGCTGCGTCGAGGCGAACAGGATCGGCAATACCCACAACCCCAATAAAATTAAGATTGGATGGCTTTTCGTTTTCATTCACAACCTCATGGTCTAGAAACCTATAAGCGAAAGCGATTGTTCTGAGTGATTTCTGCTGGTAGCTTTCAAGTAAACCCTTAAGCTTTGCTTGTAAAATATCGTCAACCTCACACATGCTTATTACAACCTCAGGTGCTCCCTTTACTAGCAATATTCTCTTGTTTAAGCTGCCGGCCTTCCCAACGGTGAGCATGTATTTTTTTTCTGACGAGAAAGGCAGCTGCTGCTCAATGGTAAAATCATTTCTAATGCTCTGGTAGTTAATACCTTGATTATTAAGCCATAGCAGGAGTGCAGCATCGGTTGGGTTACCAATAACAGCGGGAGACTTATCAGTAAAATCGAGATGAGCAGTAGAGTTTACCGCCATTGAATACTTAATAAGTTCTGCATTAAGTGAATTTTCGGAGATATCGTCAACAGCGGAAAATGATGACTCAAGAACTGCCATACGGTTCTGGGTAAGCGTGCCGGTTTTATCGGTGCAAACAACTGTTACGGCACCCATAGTTTCGGTGGCCTGCAGCTTCCTTACCAGATTGTTGTCGGCTGTCATCTTACGCATGCTGTAGGCTAAACTAAGGGTAACGCTCATGGCAAGCCCCTCAGGAACAGCAACTACAATAAGAGTCATGGATACCATGAAATAATTCAAAAGCTTACTGATAAAATCAACCGAAAACCAGTTTGCACTGTCTGCCAGGTCTATGCCTTTGGCAAATGCAATTGGTATGGCAACTACCACAACAGCCAACCCTAAAAGAAAGGAAAGCAGATACGAGTTAATCTTTGCTTTGGCAAATATATCAGGTATTCCCCTTTTGGCCCCGAAGGCTTTAACTAAGAAATTAAGGGAAGGTAGCCAAAACTTCATGAGCGCTACCACAGCTGCAACTACAAGCGATACAAGAATGAATTGCTGGTTAGAGCTAAGCCCGCTTGTCCCCTTAGCAACATCAGCAACCACTAACAGAACAAATATCAGAATGGCTAAAAGAAAGGCAATTGAGCCAATAAAATCGCTAAGCCGGTTTAGCTGCTTGGTTAGGGGAGTTTGAATATCAACCTGTAGGGTTGATTCTCTGGCGGTTTTGCCAATCTCAGTACTATCGCCAACTGATGTTGTTTCGTAAATTCCATGCCCTTCAACAACAGCTGTTCCCTTGTATACCCGGTTAATCGGATAGGTGTTATTTCCTTGATCAAGTGAAGAATCATAACTTTTCTGCGCAATTGGTTCTCCTGTAAGCGACGATTCGTTCACCGAAAGGGACACGGATTCAAGTAAAACGCCATCGCTGGGTATCTCATCACCCCTGTCAACAATAACAATATCACCTACTACTACATCTTTCTTGGGGATGCTGGTTACTCCGCCATTCCTTATAACCTTAACCGGGTTTTCCTCGTTTACCTGGTTCAAAATATCAAACTCCTTCCCTGCCCTATACTCATTGATAAACGACATAAATGTGGCCAGAAAAATTGCCACAATAATACCTACACCCTCAAGGTAATGACCATTAACAGCCCCAACAGCAATAGCTATAACAGCGGCAATTGTTAGAATCCTGATAATGGGATCGTTAAATTTTTCCAAAAGCAACCGCCACCAAGGTTTACGCACTGGGGGAGTAAGCACGTTTTCACCAAACTTAGCTCTACTCTCAACTACCTGCTCCTCCGATAAGCCTTTATACTTTATTTCCACCATAATTCAAAAATTTTTGGCTAAAATTAGCATTTCAATCAATTCTCATAGGTTAATATTCCTTAAAATTTAAAAATAAGCATTTTTGTTCAAAAATAATTGAACAGCCAATCCCGAAATCAGGATGAAATATCTTGGAAATCGGGTTAGAGAAAAAATTAAAAATTAAGAAAATATTTTTTGCCTAAAAGTGGAGAATTTTCATCATGTAAACTAAAAAATGTAGGTTTGCAAACTTTTTGATAGAAAACAAATAGCAAGTAATGGGAAGAGCATTTGAGTACCGCAAAGCACGCAAGCTAAAACGGTGGGGCAACATGGCCATTGTATTTACCCGGTTAGGAAAGGAGATAACAATGGTGGCAAAATCGGGCGGCGCAGATCCTGACACCAACCCTAAACTCCGGTTACTGATTCAGAACGCCAAGTCGGAAAACATGCCCAAGGATAATATTGAAAGGGCCATTAGGCGTGCAACCGATAAGGATACCAAAGAATACAAGGAGGTCGTCTATGAGGGCTACGGACCTTATGGGGTTGCCATCCTAGTTGAGACCGCCACAGACAATCCTACACGAACGGTAGCGAATATCCGAAGCTACTTCAACAAGCATGGAGGCTCGCTTGGAACTTCAGGTATGCTTGACTTCATGTTTGAGCATAAATGCTCATTCAGAATAGATGGTAAAGACAGCATTTCGCTCGATGAGCTGGAGCTGGAGCTTATTGACTACGGGGTTGAGGAGGTGTTTGTTGAGGACGATAGTATCCTTATATTTGCCGACTTTGCACAGTTTGGGCCGGTTCAACGTTACCTGGAGGGAAAAGGGCTACATATCCTAAACTTTCAGTTTGAACGCATTCCAACAGATACTAAGAAGCTAACTCCCGAACAACAAGAAGAAGTTGAGAAACTGGTGGATAAAATTGAGGAAGATGAAGACGTTACCCATGTTTTTCATAACATGGAAATTGCTTGACCTGCCCTATTTTTCTGAAAAAATTCTACAGCTGCATTTCGTATGAGTTTCAGGCCTGGAAAAGTAAAACAGGAACGTTGGACTGGTAAAGCATTTTCTTGGACAACGATGGGTTAAATAGCTTGTAGATAAGGCTTCTCTTCACGGATGTTAATGCTACCAGGTTAATTTTCTTATCATAAATATAGTCAATAAACGACTTCACCATATCCTTACATTCAACAATAGAGTATTCAACCGATAATTCAGGATTTACCTGGTATAGGTAATTTTTAAGAGACGACATCAGCGCCTTAATTTCGACATTATCGGGGCGGTTTGTCATGTTAACACAGTGAAGGTTGAAGTTAAAGGGTGATAGAATCCTTATAAGTTTACGAATTGAACCAAAATCGCTTTCGTCCAGGTTAGTAGCATACAGGACATTTTTAACCTCATCAACACCCTTAAGGACAGCCTTTTCAGGAATTGCCAAAAGAGGTACTTTTGTTTCTTCAGAAACCTCGGAGGCTACACTACCGACCAACTCTGTACTTTTAAAGCCTTCGCCCTTTGTACCCATTACAATGATGCCGGGTTTGTACCTTTTACTTACCTCTACAATTCCATAGGCTGCATATCCCTCCTGAAGGGTATATCCAATTGAAACCGAATTGAACCCCATCTGTCGGGCAAATTCAACCAAATCGGCATGGAATTTAATGAGCTTTTCCTTGGCAGCTTTGTAAAGCAAGTTGAAGTTAATGTCAAAATCTATCTGAATACCCGATACATCCGCAAAAGGTATCATATCAACTACGGGAGAGTTAAAAACATGCAGCAATTTTATCTCGGCATTATACTTTTCGGCCAGCATCACGGCAAATCGGGCAGCATTTTGCGAAGGCTCGGAGAAATCGACAGGTACCAAAATTTTTCGTAGCGGTTTTTCCCTCTTTTTTGCCTCCTCGCTAAACTTCTGCTCGGATAGTAGCCGTAAGGCTTTTTCGGCATCGGACTCCCGGATCTGAACCTTAACCCCTTCGGAAACAGCTCCCTGCAATATATTCTCGTTTCTTAAAAAGCACTCTATGCCGTTAGCTTCAAGGTACGACTGCAACACAACGGCTTTAGCGTAACTTTCAATGGCTATGACTATTAGCTTCTCGTCCATAGGTAAAAAGTTTTTTGAAATATACACTATTAAGCCACAAAAGTCAAGAAAAAAAGCTACCCCCTCCCAGGGGCAGCTTCTAAAGAATTCAACATCAGGATGCTACTCTTCTTCAAGCAAGCTCTGGATAAAGGCTGAAATTTGAGGCATTAACTCTTCAGCGTTAACCTCTGTACCATCTGCATAGATGAATTTTACGGTAAGTTCGCCGGTTTCAAAATTGCGTACAAAACTGAAATGGCCAATTTCCCTATCGGAGGTAGTATAAAGTTTTACGCTGATGTACTCATTCAGGTCAACATTTGGGTTGGTCTCATAGTCAAGGTCGTCTGTATTAAAATCGGCCGTAGCAGTAAACTTGAGTGAATTCATAATCAGTGTTGCGTTTAACTTGACGCTGGTGTTGGTTTCACTAATCATGCTTACATTCAGGTTCAAGTCAAGGGCGTAAAGGGTTGTATTCCCCTGCTTAAAGCTAATCTGCAACTTGGATAGAGAGTATATTTCGGAACTGCTATCGGAGTAATCAATAGAAACGGATAACTTGTAACCACCAAACTCAGCAGTTAAATCGAAGGATTGGGTTGGAAAGTAAGTTGAGGCATAAGTTAATGAAAGCACGGTAACACTGCCTAGCTCAACTTTTGCCTTTAAAGCAGTAATTTCCTCATAATCTTCAATTAAGGTAGTTTGGTAATCATAGAGAGTAAGGGTTGCATTGTTAGTTGTATTTTCTAAAGGATAGGGAAATTTAAGTACAACAGAATGTGCAGAAGATGGTTCGAAGCTCCAACCGTTAGGAGTCCATGTCCATACGCCCTCATAATCAGTAATCCCGTAGCTAATTATACTTTGAAATGCCTTAGCCAGCTCGGGAGAAATACCCGACTGTAATGCAATAACCGATGACCTGTCTAGCTGTTTGGACGATTTAAACATAAGGCCTGGGTTAACTCTAGCAGCCTTATCGGGGATTTCGGGTAAGCCCAAAGAGCTAAGCTGCAGAAGCACCTTGATACCATCGTTATCCATAACTACCTGGCTTGTGCTAACAAAATCACCATCGGCTTGGGCAATAAGCTGATCTGCATCTTCTTTTGGGAGCGGATCATTGTTATCGTCCTTGCTGCAGGAGTAAAATGCCGTTGCACCGCCCAGCAGCACAGCAGCTAGTAATAAATTTTTGAACCTGTTAGTTTTCATCGCTTTCGTGTTTTAGTTTATGTACCAATAGGAGAAATTCAAAAATCATACCGAAAAAATCAAACAATAATACAAATAAATCAAAAAATAAAGGAAATTTAGATATAGCCATTTAGTCTATTTCTAACTTTATAAAAAGTTAATCGAAACTTCCTTGGTAGATTTAAACTTCATTTTCTATCTTTACCAAAAAACCAAATGCCTATGAAACGATTAATTACTTCATTGCTTCTACTTGTGCAATTTTTATGGCTTTCTGCAAGTCCAGTAAGCATTAACGTTGCCAAAATAGTGGCCACAAATTTTTTATGCGTTCAAAAAGGGTTACCCGCAGATACCTTTCAGTTGAAATTAGCCTATACTTACCAGCTGGAAGGAAGAGATGCCTTTTATGTTTTCTCTCACAGCAAAGGAGGTTTTGTCATAGTCTCTGCGGACAATGAGGCCAAACCAATTATTGGCTATTCAACAACAAGTCCAGCTACAGAGAAAATTGATAACCCAGTAGTTGCCAGCAGATTTGAATGGTATGCTAAACAGGTTGAACATGCTGCTAAGAACAGGCTTGGGAATAAAGCTATTCAAAACGAATGGGAAACAATTCTTTTTGGCAAAACATATAAAAAGGCAAGTGTTGGCCCACTGCTTACAACCACTTGGAATCAAATGCCATACTACAATCAGCTATGCCCAAGTAACACACCTACCGGTTGTGTTGCAACGGCAATGTCACAGATTATGAAATACCATAGCTGGCCCGAAACGGGGAATGGTTGGCACAAGTACACCCATACAACTTATGGAGTCCAGTATGCCCATTTTGAAGAAACAACTTATGACTGGGCTCACATGCCTGATGTTCTTACTGGAACATCTTCAAGTACATCAAAGATTGCTGTGGCAACACTGTGCTATCATGCAGGAGTTGCTGTAAACATGGATTATGACCCGGAGGGTTCGGGTGCAATTAGCAATGATGTAATGTATGCGCTTTCCTCCTACTTCAAGTACGACCCTTCAACTATTAATGCGTATAGCTTTGATGCAAATCAACAAACCGAATGGATTGCAAAGGTAAAAACCGAGATAGACGCCAATCGGCCTGTTTACTACTCAGGAAGCAGCGATGCTAGCGGGGGACACGCATGGGTTTGTGACGGCTACAACGATGAAAATATGCTTCATATTAACTGGGGTTGGGGTGGAAGCTACAATGGTTATTTTAGTGCCGATGCTATGAACCCCGGAACATATAATTTTAGTGAGTATAAC
>DCDD01000177.1 GCA_002316235.1 Bacteroidales bacterium UBA1064 | reverse complement strand
GGCAATATCCTTTTCAACATTAATCACCTTCTTATCAAGGTTATACTGAAGCATACGCTTTTCGCCTGTAATCACTACATCGCTAAGGTTTTCGTATGCCTGCACTATCATAATTTTCCCAATGTTAACCTCAGGAGTACGTGGGCTAACAGCTATACCCTGAAATCTGCGGGCATTGTACCCGATAAATTTTACATCCACATAGTACTGACCCGGACTCAGCTTGTCAATCTTAAAACTCCCGTTTTTATCGGTTACAGTTCCGTTCACCAACGAAGAGTCCTTTTGGCGAAATATGGCAATACTGGCAAATTCAACCCCTTCACGGGTTAGAGAATCAAGCACCTGCCCGCTTATTGATCCTGAAAAGCTACTCAAATCATATCGGCCACCTGCCGGTTGATTTTTTGTTTGAGCAGCTAAATTTCGCAAACCCAACAATGAGACTGCGAGTAGAAGAACTACTAAAAATTTACAATTCATGTGTTAATTAATTTAGTAAAATATGAAACATTTGCAACTCATTTGAGCATATCCCCTCTCAGGAGTTTAGCATCGCCAGGCAATTTTAATATAGTTTCACATTTTGAAATTTGCCGGGTGTTGATAATTGCCCTTTGTTTTAATATGCTCCAACAAAACATTAATTTGACACCATTGTTTGGTTAAACTTGCGGTGTAGTAAAATATTCTTTAAAACAGGGTTAGATGTTAGGGCTGGTAATAGCTACAATGGAGAGTGGCGTTGGTTTCATACAGTATAAGCGCCAATGTAGGACAGCTATCACAAAAACGGATAAACAACCGGATGTTATTTGTGGGTTCGGCGAAATCTTCCTATGAGTGTCAGCCTACGGCAAGCCTTTTGGGGTTCATCCGAATGTAAGAGGTAGAAAAATACTAAATCGCTGCTTACTGTCATCAAAATATAATATTTGCTTGTAGAAAAAGCGCAGCAATCTACCTCTGGTATTGCAGCTATAGCAATCAAACGGGTAAGGCTGATAAGGAGAGGTTCAAAATTTGCTCCTATAACAGGAGTAGAAAAGCTTAGCTAAACCCTTGATTAGCTCCTACCAGCAGTAGGGCGGATGTCATCGCTCGTCATGCGCTGAAAAGTTCGGAGCTCAAAAACAGGTAGTGCTGCCAGGGCGTGGTCAACAATATCGGACTGGGTAGTTTCGTAGGGAACCCAACTCTTATCCTTCAGAAAACAGTACATCTCAACAGGGATACCGTACTCCACCTGTTGCTTTAGGCGAACAACCAGTGGTAGCTCTTGGTTGACTTCGGGATGTGATTTTATGTAACCCTCCAAGTACCTACGATAAAGGTACAGGTTTGTTGGTATACCTTTATTTAGCATGGCAATATCTTCATTAGCTCTTTTAAGCTCATCTTCATCCTGCTCAACAACCCAATCATGACAGTAGCTAACTTCTTTAAGCTTTTCAAGCAGCTGGGGAGAACAAAACTTAATGGTTTTGGCATCAATAAAAATGGAACGAATCATCCTTCGACCATCCGATTCCTCCATACCCCTCCAGTTTCGGAAACTCTCGGTAACAAGCGCATAGGGTGGAACAGTTGAAATGGTGTTGTCAAAGTTTCTTACCTTTATGGTGGTTAGACTAACGTCTGTAACTGTTCCATCAATGTTGCGGCCTGGCATTTCAATCCAATCACCAATTTTAAGCATGTTGTTGGCCGAAAGTTGTATGGAAGCTACAAGCCCAACTATAGTATCCTTAAACACCAGCATCAGCACAGCCGTTGAGGCACCTAATCCTACCAGAATAGTTCCGGGGTTGCGGTTTATGATGATACCTATAACGATTATTCCGGCAAAAACGTATAGAATAATTTTCACAACCTGTAGGTAGCCCTTAATGGGGCGACTTTTAGCAAAAGGCAACTTCTGGTATATGGTGTTTACCGAATCAAAAAATGAGTTAAAAACCAGAACGCCAACTATAACCATGTAAATTTTAGCTAGCGCCTGAATAATCAGGGTGATTTTTGGAGTGTAATCGTAGAGGGCAATTCCAACGGTAAAGTAAACTACAGCAGCCGGAGCAAAATGTGCCAGGTGCTGGAAAAACTTTTTCTCAACCAGCACGTCGTCCCACTCGCTGGTGGTGCGCTTGGCAACCCGCTGCATGGTGGACAAAAAGATACGCTTGGCTATGTAGTCGGTGAGTAGAGCCAATAGAATGATTACCCCAACCGAAATGCCAACTTTTAGCAGCTGGGCAAAGTTTTCACTAAATCCTTGGTTTGCAAGCCATGCCTCCAGGTTTTCGAGAAAATCGTACTTTCGGGCAATTTGCTCCTCAATTTTTTCTACTTGTAACACTTCCACCTAGTAAGTTGATTTAATGGTTTACTACTTGCTTGTTGTGTAGCTGGTTATAAGATATTTTTAAATGAAGATGTTGGTTAGGCTATAGAAATCTAAGGCAATGCTTTATTCGCACGTTATGAACTTCAGCTGCAAGCCAAACCAGCATGCAGCTTGCTAAAAAGGCAAATCGTCGAAATATTCTTTTGATGATTCGGGAGGTAGGTTCATGTCCTCTTTACCGGGTTTTCCCCCATCCGATTGAGGTGCTTCATCGTCCTGTTTTTCTATGCGCCAAGCCTTCACATCGGTGTACCATCGCCCGTTAAACTCCCTCGACTCAACATTAACAGAAATTTTAAGGATGTTTCCAGGCTGTAGCCGGTCAAGATCATCAACCCGGGTTCCCCATGCGGCTATACAAATCTTTCGGGGGTACTGCTCGAGGGTTTCAACAATGAACTCCTGCTTTACCCAAGCTCCATTTTTACCTTCACCGGTTTGCCGGTTCAGCTTTTGAAGGAGTTTTCCTGTTATCTCCATGCTCATGTTACTTAAAATTTAGAAAAACAGCCGGATGAACCACACCCGGCTGGTAAGCTGCGAGGTTTAACAATATACTATTTTTTAGCGGGTTCTTCCTTAACAATGTCAAGGAGCTCAACTTCAAAAATAAGCGCCTGGTTGGGTCCAATAGGTCCACCGGGACGAACATTAACACCATAGGCCAAATCGGCAGGAACATAAAGCATA
>DCDD01000187.1 GCA_002316235.1 Bacteroidales bacterium UBA1064 | reverse complement strand
AGGTGAACGAATCGTAGTTGTCAAGTACAAGGATACGTGCCATTAATTCAGTGCTAGTAGCCACAAAGATTGTTATTTTTCTTGGCAACTTCATTTCTAAGTGAGAGAACGTTTCAAAAAGGCTGTGAATAGATTATTAGCACAGTATATTGAATCTGGCCCCGTACCTCAGCACCTAAATAGATAGTTTAGATAAACTCATCGGGTATCGGCTAGGATAAGGGGCAACTTGATGTTCGGAACTACAAAGTAATCAAGGTAAAAACTATTAAGCTAGAAGTTCGTTATGAAAGGACGTTAGTTTATTGTTACTTTGTACCACTTGAATATTTGTGGGTTAATAGGCAAATGGAAACCATTCAGGTTAAGGGGAGCAAATACAACTCCGTCATTTATGTGGGGGAGCGCCTTGAGAATCTGGCCAAACTCATTCCCGGGAAGGGTGTCTTTATTATTACCGACAGCAACATTGACAGGATTTACGGCAACAGGTTGCCGCCACTCCCTAAATTTGTGGTAAATCCCGGCGAGCAGTCCAAAACCCTTCTCCGCTTGACCGAAATTTACCGGTGGTTGCTCGACTCTGGGGCCGACAGGAACTCGTTTATCGTTGGGATTGGCGGCGGGGTTGTTTGCGATATTACCGGTTTTGTGGCCTCTACCTACATGCGGGGGGTTAGGTTTGGCTTCGTGGCCACCAGCCTGCTCGCCCAGGTTGACGCAAGCATTGGTGGTAAGAATGGAGTGAATCTCGATGGCTATAAGAACATTGTGGGAACATTCAACCAGCCGCAATTCGTGATTTGTGATACCTCGCTTCTTAAAACGTTACCCGAAACCGAGCTGTCCAACGGTTTTGCCGAAATGGTAAAACATGCCCTAATTGCCGATGCTCCCCAATTTAACATCTTGGAAAGTAACACTAATAGGCTTAACACCTGTGATTTAGAATTACTCGACTCGTTGGTTGCCTCATCGGTTGGGGTTAAGGCATCAATTGTAACCGCCGATGAGAGAGAGAGCGGCGAACGAAAGAAGCTTAACTTTGGCCACACATGGGGCCATGCAGTTGAAAAGGTAACAGGGATCCCCCACGGACAAGCCGTTAGCATAGGAATGGCATTCGCCTCGCAGCTCTCGGCCGAAAAAGGGTTGCTCACACCAGATGAATGCCATCGAATAACCAGCTTGCTTATTGCGCTTAATCTACCTGTTTCCATAAAAGCCAACACCAACAATATTTTTGAGGCATTGCAGAGGGATAAAAAACGATGCTCCAACGCTATAGACTTCATCCTGCTTGAGGGCATTGGAAAGGCCGTTATCAAAAGCCTAAGCCTTGTTGAGATTAAGGAGTTTATAGAAAGGAAGTATTGTTACTGAAAAGAAAAGTTAAAAGTTGACTATTCCTGCTTTTTATACAAGTTGCGACAGCATATTACTGATGAGAAAACGGCTATGAAGATTTTGCACCCCGATATTTGCTTGAGCATAGGAAACATGAGGTATGAGGATATTTTCCCCTACCTGAAGGTAGCTGCCCTTGCCGAAATTCGGCTCGACCTCCTGAATCTTACAGATGAACAGATACGAGGGCTTTTTACTGCACATGGGAACCTGATTGCAACTTATAGGTGCAATGACAGCGCTAAAATGTTTCAAACACTTACCAATACACTCGATTCAGGTGCGGCCTTTGTTGATGTTGACTGCCTTACAGAAAATTCCATCAGAGATGCCATTGTTGCCAAGGCTAAAGGGCTAAACCGAAGGGTTATTATCTCATACCACAACTTTGAATGCACACCCAACAAGGAAGAACTCGAAAGGATAATTTACAGCATGAAAAGCCAGGGTGCCGATATTTGTAAGGTTGCATGCATGGCCAATGAACCGCTTGATTGCTCAAGGGTGATGGCTTTGTACGAGCACATACCGGATTTAGTAGCTTTTTGTATGGGTGAAGCAGGAAAAATTACCCGGCTAGCCGCTCCGATTCTGGGCGCACCATTTACCTACGCTTCGGTTGCCGGCGCATCAACTGCTCCCGGGCAACTCGACTACTTGAAAATGGAGGAATACCTGAATTATTTTTTACCGTTAAACCATGACTAGGAAGGTGTATGCCGTTTTTGGGAATCCTGTGCTCCACAGCTGCAGCCCCCAGCTTTTCAACTCGGTTTTCAGCGAAATACCCGTTGAAGCCTACTACACCCGTATCCGACCTGCAAATGCAGCCAACATTCCCGAGTTGATAAGGCACTTGAATCTGGCTGGTGCAAACATCACCACGCCTTTTAAAACCGAAGTAATGACGCACCTCGATTGGCTTTCGGACGAAGCAGAAATCATAGGTGGTGTAAATACCATAATTAACAACCAGGGTTACCTGAAGGGGTACAACACCGACTACCTGGGTGTGAGTCGTTCGCTTCAAGAAGCAGGCCTTCATCTTCAGGGTAGCCGATGCCTTGTTTTGGGCGCAGGGCCTGCTGCATGTGCTGCAGTTTATGCCTTGATTAATGAGGGCGCAGACGTAACGGTTGTTAACAGAACAAACCACAAAGCAAAAGAAATAGCAAATCGGTTTGGCTGTAGCTCAGCTGATATGGATAAACTGGACAGCGCCATTCTCGAATGCGATATTCTGGTTTCGGCGCTTCTTCCCGAGGCAAATCCACTTGCAAACATTAAGGTTCCGGAGTGGATTACGGCAATTGATGCCAACTACCGTGCCTCAACGCTATCACAACACCTGGCATTAAGCGGCTGCAGAACGATTACGGGTAAACGCTGGCTGCTACACCAGGCAGCAGCCTCATTCAACCTTTTTCTAAATTTCAACCCGAAAATTGAGCTAATGGCAAAAGGACTTGAGGCACAACCCCAAAGGGAAGCTGCTAGGTACCAAATGATAGGAGAAGACACACTCCGTTCGATTCATACGGAAGATTTCGACATGCTCGTATCGGTTCCCGACAGCTCAACCATGACATTCAGAACAATTTTAGATGAGGAGATTAGTAAAGCCTTCGTTGGTTAGCGGAGCTGTGCAGGCCCCCCCCTCGAAAAGCGTTGCCCAAAGGGCAATAGCCATGGCAACTTTAGCCAATGGCGTTACGGAAATATACAATCCTGGCAACAGTAACGATTCTAAGGCAGCAGTTGAGATTTGCCGGGCGCTTGGCGCCAGCATAGCTGAATACCCCGGTAAACTGGTGGTAACGGGCGGATTGCAGCAACCCTCCCAAATCCTTAATTGTGGCGAATCCGGTTTGGGTATTAGAATGTTTTCGGCAATTGCCTCAACATTTAGTGCCGGCGTTACCTTAACCGGAACCGGAACGCTCCTAAAAAGGCCTATGCAACCCATTGCTGATGCGCTGGTTCAACTTGGAGCTGCCTGCAGCACCTCATCCGGATTTCTACCCATAACCGTGAAAGGCCCAATTAATGGCGGTGTAGCCAACATAGATGGCTCGCAAGGCTCGCAGGTGCTCACCGGGCTACTCGTGGCTTCACCACTGGCCAAACACGATGTTACCATAAGGGCAACGAAACTCAAAAGTGTTCCCTATGTGCACCTCACCATTCAAATGATGCACGATTTTGGGGTTGAGGTAGATGTTGGATCGGATATTGATTTTCACGTAAGGGCAAAACAGCGTTATGCTCCCTGCACCTACAACGTTGAGGGTGATTGGAGCGGAACTGCATTCATGCTTGTTGCCGGTGCTACGGCAGGCGAAGTAGAGGTGAAAAATCTTAACCCCTCGTCGCTGCAGGCCGATAGGGCAATTGTTGATGCCCTTGTGATGGCCGGCGCTACTGTGGATGTTGAAAAAAATGGCGTTTATGTTAAACGTAACAAGCTCAGCCATTTTGAATTCGATGCCACCAACTGTCCTGACCTGTTTCCCCCACTGGTTGCACTTGCCTCACACTGCGATGGCGAATCTAAAATTTTAGGCGTCAGCCGATTAAGGGTAAAAGAAAGCGACAGGGCTGCAACCCTGGTGGAGGAATTTGCCAAGCTGGGTATTGACATCAAGATTAAGGACGATTTGATGGTTGTTCAGGGAGGAAAGGTGAAATCAGCATGGGTTCACTCGCACGGCGACCATCGCATTGCAATGGCCTGTGCAGTTGCTGCACTTTCGGGTGAAGGAAATCTGACCATCGAGGGAGCCGAGTCAGTATCGAAAAGCTACCCCCGTTTTTTCGACGATCTGAACAGCATAATGACTAATAGCTCGCTTAATGTTTAACTAACCTGTAATCCAGTGAATTCATTTGGTAGGATATTCAGAGTATCGCTATTTGGCGAATCGCACGGAAGGGCAATTGGCGTAGTAGTTGATGGGGTAAGGCCAGGGCTGCCCCTATCAACCGATGATTTTGCTGACGACATACGTCGGCGTGGGCCGGGACTACCAGGGACAACCCCCAGAACCGAGAATGATTTACCCGAAATGGTGTCAGGTTGGTTCAACGGCTATACCACAGGAGCACCGCTGGCAATTATTTTCAGAAATACCAACGTACGGTCAGACGACTACGAACGCATTAAGGACTTACCTCGCCCGGGTCATGCCGATTTTGTTGCCTACAAAAAATTTAGTGGGTACAATGACTATCGTGGAGGTGGTCATTTCTCTGGTAGAATCACTCTTGCGCTGGTTGCGGCAGGCGTTATTGCAAAAAAAATGATTGACCCGGTGGAGGTTCATGCCAAATTGGTCACAGTTGGTGGAAGCACCGATATCGAAAATACCATAAACAAGGCCATGTCGGCTAACGATTCGGTTGGGGGGCTTGTAGAGTGCAGGGTTTCCGGCATACCTATCGGTTGGGGCGAGCCATTCTTTGATTCGGTGGAATCGGTAATAAGCCATTTGGCATTCGCCATTCCGGGGGTTAAGGGTATTGAATTTGGCTCAGGGTTTGCAGCCGCCTCCATGTTTGGTTCTGCCCATAACGATGCGTTTATTGATGCC
>DCDD01000113.1 GCA_002316235.1 Bacteroidales bacterium UBA1064 | reverse complement strand
AACGGACAGCATCCTAAAACGTGGTGGTACATGAATGCCTGGGCGCAAATGGCACTTTCTGCTGAGAAAGCTGGAAAAATTGATTTGGCCCGTAAAACTTTTAAGGAAATTTTGGCTATTTCACCCGATTTTAAATGGGTAAAAACCAAGCTGTACCCCGACTTCGTGAAAAAACACGGGTAAAGGCAGCTTGACTGGTAAAATGTTTCTACTTGAAATTTGAAACGCCCATGTTTTTGCGAATACTAACACGATAGAAGTAAAATTATCAACATGGGTGTTCTAACCACTAAGTTCCCATGCATAAAAGCATGGACTAAAGTATTTGTAATCGGAAACCTAGGTGTTTTTGTAATTAAGGGATACCAAAAGAGGAAGTGATACCTTCACTTCCTCTACCTGAATACATGAATGTGCAGATGGTTTTCGGTTAGGAGCCTTGCTTAATATCAAGGTTAACCGGATACCCAAGGGCTTCGAGCTTATTGATTATTACCTCTCGTAAACTATCATTCTCATAGGTTACCGTTACAGTTGCCGATTCAAGTTCGGCATTTACTTTTGATACTCCTTCAATTTCAGAAAGACCGCTGGTGATTGTAGCTACACATCCCATACACTTCATCTTTCCCACTGAAAATTGTTCTGTTTTCATGGTTGCTATAAATTTAGTTTTAAGTTTCACATAATTTGTAATGCCATTCGTTTGACACTCAATTAGTAGAGCTTACTTACTCTTCAACTCCCTAATTCCACAAGATGAGGAGCTGCATCCGGCACAATGGCCCAAATTCTTTTGCTTTGGCCTGAATACCCGGTAAATGCTGTATCCTACATAGAGGATTGCTGCTATTATCAACATATATACTACAATTTCCTGAACCATACTAGCTTCCTGTAATTAAAGTCCCAACCTGAAAGAATAGAAACGATGAAACCCACGCCAGCGCAGTGGTGAAAACAATGGTAAAAAGAGCCCATTTCCACGATCCTGATTCTTGTTTAATAGCCGATATTACTGCTACACAGGGGAAGTAAATTAGAATAAATATTAAAAAGGAGAATGAACTAAGGGGCGTGAATACCTTTTGGCCAACCTTTTCCCCAGTAGTGTAAGTGTCGGCCTTAAGCTTGTCGGGTAGCGATTGTGAACCATTTGGCTCTTTGGCCAGATGAAGTACCCCCAGGGTGCTTACCACAATTTCCTTGGCAGCAATCCCCGAAATCAGGCTAACTCCCATTTTCCAATCGAATCCAAGCGGTTTGAGGGCAGGTTCGATGAACTTTCCAATTCTTCCAAGGTACGACTGTTCTTGTCGCAGGGCTTCCCTTTCCATCTCGATTTCTTGGATTTCTTGCTCCAGGCTCTCTGCTGTGGCAGCGTTGGTGGCTTGTGCTGAAGTTAGAGCAGCACGTTTAAGCCCAATCAAACTGTCATAATCTTTTGATGTCTGTACATTTCGTGGAAAGTATCCTAAAGCCCATATAATGATAACCCCTACCAGAATTACTCCTCCGATTTTATTAAGGTACTGGGAGGCTTTATCCCACATGTGAATAAGTATCGAACGTAGGGTTGGAATTCGGTAGGGTGGCAACTCCATGACAAAGGGAACATCGTCCGTGCGGAATAGCGTTTTTTTTAGCAGCAATGCCGTTCCAACGGCGAGGAGTATGCCGGTAAAGTATATCAGCACCAACAGGTTGCCGGCATGTTTTGGGAAAAAGGTTCCAAGAATCAGTATATAAACGGGAAGCCGGGCGCTACAGCTCATGAATGGAGTTATAAGCATGGTAACCAGCCGGTTATTCTTATTTTCAATGGTTCGTGAGGCCATTATAGCCGGCACGTTACATCCAAACCCCATAACCAGCGGGATGAACGATTTGCCATGCAGCCCTATCTTGTGCATCAACTTATCCATGATGAAGGCAGCCCTGGCCATGTACCCGGTATCCTCCAGAAGGGATATAAAGAAGAAAAGAATGAGGATATTTGGAAGGAAGACTATTACACTACCAACACCGCTAATAATTCCATCTACTAACATGTCCTTTAATGGGCCATTGGGCATTAGGCCATTTATAGAACGACTAATCCATGCAACCCCCGCTTCTATCCAGTTCATGGGGTACTCACCTAAAGTAAAGGTGGTGAAAAAGGTGAGCCAGATTAAAAAAATGAAAATTGGGAACCCGAAGAGCTTATGGGTGATAAACGTGTCAATAATTTCAGTTGTTTGCCTTTTTTTTATGCTGCTTTCGTGGTAGGTTTCCTTTAGGGCTCCTGCAATGAATCCGTATTTGGCATCAGTAATCAGGGTTTCAGAATCCTCATGGAACAGCGCTTCTAGCCTTTCTACCTCTTGCCGGGCAATTTTGCGTATTTCAGTGTAATTTGGAAAATCCTTCAGCATGCGGTCAGTCAGCCTATCTTTTTCCAAAAGCTTTATTGATAGGTACCTGCTGGAGTAGTTAACCGTAAGAGTCTCATTTTTTCTAACCTCATGCTGGATTGCTGCTATTGATTCCTCAATTACAGCTCCATAGTTTATGTGGATATGACGCGAGGTTTTATCCTTTTCCGAGAATACGTTTATAATGGTGTCCTTCAGCCTGTCGAAACCTTTAGCTCTGGAACCAACGGTGGGAACAAACGGAATGCCTAGCATTTTACCCAGCATTTCGTAGTCAAACCTGTCCCTTTTATCCAGCAGCTCATCATACATGTTTAGGGCAACCACAATCCTCACATCCATGTCGATGAGCTGGGTGGTGAGGTAAAGGTTTCGCTCGAGGTTCGAGGCATCAACTACGTTGATAATAAGGTCGGGATGGTTTTCGTGGATGTAGTTTCTAACGTAAACCTCCTCAGGGGTGTAAGCTGTTAGCGAGTAGGTTCCCGGTAGGTCGGTAATGTTGAAGGTGTACCCCTTGTGCTGAAAATGGGCTATTTTGGAATCAACCGTAACGCCGCTGTAGTTTCCCACGTGCTCTCTTGAACCGGAAAGGAAGTTGAATATGGTGGTTTTACCGGAATTGGGATTCCCAACAAGGGCTATATTGATGGTTTTTCCCATCACCTTCAAGCCGGTTTGCACCAGTTCCGGTTCTGTTAGGGTAGTTAAAGGCTCGGTGTGGTTTTCGGCCAATATTTTTTTCGCTTCATCGGGGGTTACAACTTCTATGAGGGAAGCCTCGCTTCTGCGAAGCGAAACCTGGTAGCCCATAATGGAGTACTCAATGGGGTCATTCAATGGGGCATTCTTCACCACATCCACCCTTTTACCTTTCACAAAACCCATCTCGGTGATACGCTTCCTAAACGCTCCGCGTCCCCTTATTTTGGAAATAATCCCGTACTCCCCGTTATGAAGCTCCGATAGCTGCATTTTTTTGTTATAATATTCTAGTAACTTTGATTTCGCATAATTGTTTAAATGGAGCACAAATATAACATTCAGCCAAAACTTTAAAAGCCGCAGCGTGAGTAATGCTATTTATGGCAACATTCACATTGTCAACTCCCTTAAAGCTCAGGGCACGATGTGCGCTGTTAAAAATAAGCTGCTTTACAAACGTTAAATAATTTTATTCTGGTATGGAAGCAAATGAACCCGAAGAGATTTTTAGGCAGATTCAGGAGTTTTTAGGCAATGCCGGTAAACGATTGAGCATAGTTGAGGATGTGGTTGATATTTCCATTCAAAAGGATTACTTCAGAATGGCGGAACAATTCCGTAATAAACAAGACACTAAGGAGGTAAATGTTTCTGCCGATATTTTATTCTCGAACGATACAACGGAAGAGCAGCTAAAGGAAGTTTTGGTGCTTTTAGCCTCATCAGGGGAGGTAGAAAGCTACAGGGCAATAGAAAAGTTTGTTTCTGTTGCCCCGTCCCAGCTAAAGGGATGGGCCTTGCTGGCCTTAAACGAGTGCAGGTTTCATCTGGTAGGTGCCCTGACTGACGAGGAAGGGGTGCTTATTAGCACAGGAATGGGAGGACTTGATGGGAAACTTCGCTATTTTATTGTGCTTATTCCTGCTGTTGACATGCTAAGCCAGCAGCAGGCTAAACTGGTTACGGATGAGGTTAAGTTTATTTTCAAGCACTACGATTCTGAAGTGGAGCGTGTTGAAATGGCCGATCGGTACATGTGCATTACTGCTCTAGTACCCATGAGTGTTCCTGTAAATCAACCTGTTACGGCGGTAATTAAGGAGTGTAACGGCATGGGCAACCTGCTCGACGAGGGCTATATAGTTACCAATGTTAAGACTTTGGCGCCTGATGAAATACGTAAAGTGCTCAACAGGGAGCCCATAGACGGAATTTATTTTGACGACAACCCTGATCATACCTACAAGTAAATTCAAAAGCACCACCAATATTGTTATTAGTTTCCTTGTAAAAATTCAAGTTGGGGAACCGGCAGCTTACAGATGCGGAACTTTTTGATCTGTATATATAACCGGATTCACCTACTAAACTTAAATTTATATCGGAAAACTATAACAAAAAAGCCGGCAAATAGCCGGCTTGCATGCTCTAGTTTAATTATCTACTTTGTATCTAAGTCCTCAAAGTTCAACGTAGTAAGCTCATCGTTTACCTCGGCCAGTGAAGCTTCGTTGCCATACTCTGCCGCTATGCGGGGAAGCACTTCCTGGTTCGACTTGATGAAGTTGACTGCTTCAGTCAAACCACCCATAAAGTTATCAAAATCTTCTTTGTACAGGAATATTTTATGCTTTTCGTAGAACATATTGCCATCCTTGCCCATCCTTTTCTTGCTTTCGGTAATGGTAAGGTAGTACTCATCGCTACGGGTCGCTTTTACATCAAAAAAGTAGGTACGCTTGCCAGCTTTTACCACATTTGAAAAAAGGTCTTCAATTTCTGCCCTGTCAAATTCATTTTGATTATCAAGTTGATCGGTCATCACTGTAAGAGTTTTAGTTTAAGGATAAACAATGCTTTTATGACCATCAAAAATAAAAAATTAATCGTCTATCCAACCTTTTGATTTTAAAAAATTATTTACCAGAATGTTTTGGTTTTGTTTTATATTTTATTAACCGCAAGATTATTTTATATCTAATATAGCTACTCATGCTATTTTGTTTTAACTTTGTAGGCTTTTTACTTTGAAAATTTGTTCTTAAATGATTAACCGACGCTTACTCCGGATAAAAATTCTACAAGTTCTTTTTGCGTATTTCCGAAGCAATAACGATTCGCTTAGCAACCTTGAAAAGGAGCTCCATTTTAGCATTGAAAAGTCCTATCAACTTTACCTTTTAGTGCTATTACTTCCTGAAGCACTCGCCGATGTTGCCCTGGAGAAAATTGAGCTGGGTAAACAAAAGTTCCGTCCTACCGCCGATGAGCTAAATCCAAATACCCGTTTTGTTGACAATCCGCTAATTCATATTCTCAGAAATAATCAAGCGCTCAAGCAGAAAGCAAAGGATTCCAAGTTGAGCTGGAAAAACTACCCCGAGGTGGTTAAACTTCTCTACCAGCAGCTGGTGTCCTCCGAAAGCTACCATAAATTCATGTCGGACGACGAATTTTCCCTCGATACCTGCAGGCAGATGATTGTTAACTTCTACCTAAACGAGCTTGAAAATTCTGATGAATTTGATGCTTTTCTCGAGGAGCAGAGCATCTACTGGAACGATGACCTGAAGTTTGTGCTTAGCATGGCTGCTAAGACCATTAAAAAGGTAAGGGAAGAAAATCCTGATGCTTTAAAGTTGATGCCTTTATACCGAAACGAGGAGGATAAGGACTTTGCTTTTCAGCTAATGGCAAAAGCGGTACTCAAGCATTCTGATAATGTTGGCCTCATTGAGGAGTACACCCAGAACTGGGAGGTTGACCGGATTGCGTCAATGGATATGCTGATCATGGAAATGGCTATTACCGAGGTTCTTGAATTTCCATCAATTCCGGTTAAAGTAAGCCTAAATGAGTACATCGAAATTGCAAAGTTCTACAGCACGGAGCAAAGCGGACTTTTTATAAACGGTGTACTCGATAAAATAATTACCACACTCCGCCAGCAAAAGAAATTCGAGAAGCAGGGGAGAGGACTTATTGGCGATATAGCCGAAACTCCTGATGACATAAACAGCTTAGAACCAGATACCGAATAGCCAGGCTAAATTCAGCAACCACCAACATCCGCACCCTGAAGTAGCAATTTCAGCTGTTTTCGGTTGCAAATTCAAAAGGTTTATAGAACAAGTTCAGCTAAAAATTACTAAATATTCTGGTATGAGAACAAGAGGAATGGTTGTTATGTGTGTACTGCTGCTTACCACCTGTGGCTCGCCCTCCAAACCTAAAAATAATCTGAGCACCTCTGGTAACAGCTCAGGGGTTCCAAACCTGGAGTATATCGAAGATTTTTTTGATTTCGGCACAATTACTCAGGGAGAAGTGGTAACCCACACATTCCGTTTTAAGAATTCCGGAAATGCCCCGTTGGTGGTGAAGGATGTAATTCCTGGTTGCGGATGCACTACCTCTAAGCTAAGCAGCACCATTTTGAAACCCGGTGAGGAGGGAACCGTTGAAGTTATTTTCAACAGCCAGGGATGGGCCGGATTGCAGTATAAAACGATTACCCTTCGGACAAATTCATCCATTATGGACAAATCGGTTACTATCAGAGCAAACGTCGTGATGCCATAGGTTGCTTCTTAAAAAAATACTACCTTTGCTTCGAAATTTAATGCTTAACAAACTAAACACTTAAAGATGGAAACACTATTCGTACTATTGCAAAAACCAGCTGCACAAGGGGCTAACCCCTTAATGACTATTTTAATGTTTGCACTGATCATCGTGGTATTTTACTTTTTTATGATCCGTCCGCAAATGAAGCGCCAAAAAGAACTTCGCAAGTTTCAGGAAGCCCTGAAAAAGGGGGATAAGGTGATTATTGCCGGAGGTGTTTACGGTAAAATCAGCGAGGTTAAGGATGATTACGTTATGGTTGAAATTTCTGATAACATCAACGTTAAGGTTGCTAAAAGCACAATAATTCGTGATGTTTCCGATATTCAAGCCAAATAGCTATAACCTTGATGAAAGCATTGCAGGATTCAGCCTTGGGCAACGAATCCTGCATTTACTTCCTTAAAGTTGGATTCAACCCTACTCAAACAGTTCAACAAGATAATATATCGCGAAAAGGCTAATTTTAAAAAGCGCTTGGCGGTATTTTCCCTTTTTTTGGTTATTTCTGCCATACTCTGGTTCCTTCTAAAGCTTAGCCACGAGTACTCCGATGAGCTGGTATATCCTGTAAGGTATTCAAACCTCCAGAAGGGAAAAATTATTACAGGCACCCCCCCCGAGAAAATTAGCGTAAAGGTTAAAGCATACGGCTATACCCTCCTTAGGTATAAGTTTACAAGCTACAGCTACCCCCTTAATATTGATTTAAAAGAATTAAAACCTAACCAAGGCAAAAATTCATCCAGCCAATTTTGTGTTTCAACTACACAACAATTTTCTTCCATTTCAACGCAACTTGGTAAGGATATGGACGTGCTGGACGTTTTCCCCGATTCCATTTGCCTTGAACTTGAGGATGTTGTGGAGAAAAATGTTAGGGTTGTTCCCAACCTTAGCCTGACTTTTGCACGACAGTACATGCTTGCCGGAAACATTGAGGTTGAACCTGGTGAAATCACTATTTCCGGGCCTGCTGCTATTCTCGATACCATCAACGAGCTCAAAACCCAACCCGTAAGCCTAAATCTCCTTGCTGGAAACAAGAAAATTATATTGAACATTCCCCAGGTAAAACAAGTTTTCATGCCAAATTCGGAGGTTGAGGTATTTATACCCGTTGAAAAGTTTACGGAGGTTATGCTTAATGTTCCGATTATCCCCCTTAACGTACCTCCCAGCTACGATGCAATTTTATTACCGGCCGAAATTCAGCTTAGGTGTAACGTAACCTTGAGCAAGTACTTCAAGTTAAAACCTTCAAATTTCAGGGCGGTATGCAACATATCCGACACCGGTTCAATGGAGGGCAACAAGCTAAAGGTTTTACTCGAAAACCACCCCGATTTTGTCAGTCGGGTTAGCTTTGAACCCTTGTATGTTGACTATATTCTGAAGAAGAAATGAGCCTGTTGGTTGGGGTAACCGGAGGAATCGGAAGCGGAAAATCGCTGGTTTGCAGCATACTTGCCAGATTGGGATATCCTGTCTATAATTCTGATATAGCCTCCAGGACAATAACTGATAGCGATGAAGGAGTGAAGCAGCGCGTGAAGCTGCTTTTTGGAGAGGAAATTTACTGCAACGGCAAGCTCAACCGGCAGCGGCTTGCATCAATGGTTTTTGCGGATAACATGCTATTGCAGCAGCTCAATAGCATTATACATCCGGTGGTAATGGACGATTTTGAAAAATGGTCGGAGACCCACAAGGATAACCAGGTTGCTTTCATGGAGTCGGCCATCCTCTTTGAATCTGGTATTTTCAAAAAACTTGATAAAACGGTGCTGGTCGTGGCACCTGCTGATGTAAGAATCAGGAGGGTTATGGCTCGCGATAAGGTAAACAAGGAAGCAGTTCAAGCACGAGTGAGCAACCAAATGGATGATGAATTGAAAGTTAAGCTGGCTGACTTTATCATTAATAATGATGAAAAATCTCTACTTTTACCCCAGGTTATTGAAATAGTCGAAAGGCTTAAACCTCTTTAAACAAATGGGTAAATACGGTAAATGGATTAGCGGCGGTTTAGGCTGGGCTTTATTTGGGCCAATTGGGGCCATCCTGGGATTTGCTATTGGCTCTATATTCGACAGCGCCCAAACCCCTACTAAAATCTATACGGGCGAAACCAGCCGAAATGGATTCCTGGTTAGCCTGCTTGTGCTGGTTTCGGCTGTGATGAAGGCCGATGGCAGGGTGTTAAAATCGGAGCTAAGCTACGTAAAGGACTACTTTTACAAAAATTTTGGAGCCTCGGCTTCCCGGGAGGCTATTCTTTTGCTGAGGGATATACTTAAGCAATCGGTTCCTGTGAAGGATGTGTGCAAGCAGGTTAAGGAGAATGTAGATTACCATTCCCGGTTGCAAATGCTGCACTTCCTTTTCGGAATAGCTCAGGCTGATGGAGTTGTAAGCCCGGCTGAACTCCAAATTATTAATGAAATTGCTCAATACCTCGGAGTTGAAACAGCTGACTTCGACTCCATAAAAGCCATGTTTATTCCCGATACCGATAAGTACTACAAAATTTTGGAGGTTTCACCCTCTGCTGCTAACGATGAGATAAAAAAGGCCTACCGACAAATGGCCATAAAATACCACCCCGACAAGGTAAGCCATTTGGGAGAGGATGTACGGCAAGCTGCCGAACAAAAATTTAAAATGGTGAACGAAGCCTACGAGAAGATTAAAAAGGAACGGGGTTTTAATTAACAACACAATATGAACGAAGCAGTTGAGGCTATCGGATGGTTTGGCAATATTATTCTGAGCATTGGGGTTATCCCTCAGGTTGTTCAAACGTGGCGATCGCATAACGTGTCGAGTTTTAACTGGGTTTTTCTTCTGTTATGGGCTCTTGGTGTTTTTTTTACCTTTATTTACATTGCTTATAACGATATGGTAAGCGGAAAATACCAGTGGCCATTGTGGTTAAACTACCTGGTTAACATTGCTGCAACCTTTTACCTGGTGTGGGCAAAATTCCATTATGGCCGGAAAAGCAACCGGTAAACTTTCAGCTACCCAGACGCCGGCTATTTTTGTGTATTGTTTAAACGGTACGCAGTTTTTAATTTAAAATTTTTTCAACTTAACTTTACACCGAAAATATAACTAGGAAGTATGGAAACTACACTTAAGGAAATCATTTCTATTTCGGGCTACTCCGGTTTATTCAAAATTGTATCGCAAGGGCGGAAAGGGGTTATTGTTGAATCCATTGCTGATGGAAACCGAATGACGGCCCCCATTACCTCAAAGGTTACCGCCTTAACCGACATATCGGTTTTTACTAATTCCACCGATTTACCCCTTATCGAGGTTCTTAAGCTAATACGTAACCTCGAAGATTCTAAACCCACTTTAAATCCTAAAACTTCGACTGATAAGGCCATTCGGGAGTATTTCGAGAAGGTTTTACCCGATTTTGATAGGGAGAGGGTTTATACCAGCGATATTAAAAAAATTCTTAGCTGGTACAACCAGCTTCAGGCAAACAATCTTTTAGCAATTCTCGATGTTGAAGAAGCAAAACCTGAAGAGCCGGCAGCTGAAGAGCATAGCAACACAGCCCAAGATGCTGAAAGTTAGCAATAACTTTTTTACCTATTGCTTTTCACTATGAAAATGGCCCTAGCAGGGCCATTTTTACTTAAGTTTTAGTATTCATAGACAAGATTAAAGCCAAAACTCCTGTCAAGTCCGGGTAAAGGGGCATGTGAGCCCTTATAGGGCTGGGGAAATACAAACGATTCCCCCAGCATATTGTTTACCTCAATAGTTGCAGTAAGACCCTTTAGCACTATATTCTTAATGTTTACATTGCAGCCAAGCATAAAAAGAGGGTTCAGTTTTTCGAGTATATCCATTCCATTTCCTTCCCTTTGGGTAAAGGCGTAACGTTTTCCAAAGTAAGATCCTGACAACGTGAGAGATAAACGGTTGTTTACCCTGAAGTTAAAACCACCGTTAAGCCTTAGGGGCGAAAATCCTAAAAAGTAACTTTCCCTGTCCGGTACCCTGTAAAGGCTATCGGTCTTGGAATGTTTACGCATGTAGTAGGCGAATGTAGCAAATGATGAAATTTTAGTGCTGATATGCCTAAAATCGGCTTCAATACCTCTTGTGCCAATTGTACCTTCATTTTTATAGTAACCTACTCCTGTTATATCATCATTACCCAAGTTGTAAACAATTACCTTATCGAAAGATACATCGAAAATGTTAAAGGTAAT
The DNA here is from genome assembly GCA_002316235.1 of Bacteroidales bacterium UBA1064. GTDB lineage: Bacteria > Bacteroidota > Bacteroidia > Bacteroidales > Tenuifilaceae > UBA1064. The sequence goes on along the minus strand of DCDD01000113.1, from coordinate 6,456 downwards.
GTAGGATTGAAAAGGCATTTTAAACCCTATAGCCACTTCGTAGCTGGTTCCTTTTTCAGGCTTGATTTCCGGATTGCCTTGTGGCAACCGGTTGGGAAGGATTCCTCCGGGGACCCTAAATGACTGGCTCACCATTACCTTGAAGTGCATAAAATCAAAAACCTTGGCAATGCCTACTCTTGGTACAAACGAGCTGCCGTACTCGCTGGAAAAATCGTACCTGGCTCCAAGAGTAAAGTTTCCTACACGGCTATCGTGTTGTAAGAGCCCATAAATAGCCGTATTTGTGTAGGACAGCTGCTCTTTGCCATTCCTAAATGTTTCCTCGTAAACCGTGTCAACCAGCTCGGGCTGGTTAAGGTGATCATGTTTGAGCTCGGCTCCGCCAACAATGGTCAGCTTATTTTTTGTGTAGCTTGTTGAAATTCCTCCTAAAAGCCCATCAAATGTTTTGTTGTTGTTATACCCATAGCCAGCTCCCAGGGCAGTGAGTTTCCAGGGCTGCTGCCATTTGTAAGAGATTTTTGGAGTAATGGTAAGGTTGCCATTAGGCTTAAAATCATAAGTAGCTTGAACCAGCGAGCTCTTGAAGCTTTCGGTTAAAGGCGGTCCTGGGTAGTAGCTATCCCAGAGGTCGATTTGCTGGTAGGAGTAGTCATCAATAAACCCAACCAGGTTGAAGTTTTTGTAGTTAAGCTTCAGGTCGAGCTGGCGGGTGTAGGTATCGCTAGCATTCCTCATTGAACGTGATTGTCCATGGTAGTCAACGTAATCCCTGTCGCTTCGCGAACCATTACCGTAGTTTCCGGATATACCTATGTTAAGGTAGTTTTGGTGTACGCCTGTACCAAAGCCTACGTTATTTTGTGAAAATTGCCTGCCTGTGTGGTTGGCAGTGTAAGAAACGTATCCTCCCGGTTTATATACATCCCTGGTGATGATGTTCACTACACCCATACCAGCAAAACCTCCATACATTGCAGAGCCCGGGCCCCTTATCACCTCAATTCGTTCTATATTATTCAACGGAAAGTGGTTACCGAATGGGACGGATGCGAACATCCCGTCGTTTAGCTCCAACCCATTTACCATAAACAAAACTTTACCTTCATGTGCCCAAATACCCCGTACTCCCATTCCTACTACTCCTTCAACATCAACCCCAAAGTCGAAACCTGGCACAAAAAGTTGAAAAAGATCTATTATTCCGTTTACACCACTGTTTTTTATATCCTCACTGGTGATTACCGTAAGTATTCCCGGTGTATTTCTAATATTTGTTGCTGTTTTAGTAGATATGCTAACCTCCAAGTTCAGCAGCTCCTCCAGCGAGAGGTTAAAAATGTCTTCTTCTTTATTTTGACCTTTAGCCGAAGCAGCTAGCAAAACAATTAGGCTTACAACTAAACATCTTTTCATATGCCAATCATATTTGTTTGTTAAAATGAAGGCTTAAAACTTCACCATTTATAGCCATCGTGGTTGATGTAAAGATATTTACTTTGTGATTGCTTATTTAATAATATATTGATAGGCAATATAGCCATAATTGGAGATAGTATCAATGGCACTTTGAAATTTTGGTTCATTCTTCCAATCTAGTGGCTGCAGCTGAAATGGCTACTCGTTTTCCCTTAAAATGAAGGCTAGCACGTCATAGAAGCTATCAGCTACTGTAAGATTTTTACCAAGCTCATTTCGGGTATGAGTTGTTGCCATGGCTACCACCCGCATCCCTGCCGCTGTGGCCGCCTGGATTCCGGAAAAAGAATCTTCGAAAACTAAACACCCCTCAGGGTGAACCTTTAGTAGCTCGGAGGCTTTAAGGTAGATTTCTGGGTCTGGTTTTCCATGCTGAACCATTGATGCGTCAACAACCACATCAAATCTATTCTCGAGGCGTAATGACTTCTCAATAAATTTAAAGTTAGACTTTGGTGCTGAGGTTGCCACGGCGAGTCTTACTCCGTTTTCTTTTAAATAATCTAGCAGCTCGATCAAACCATCAACAGGTTTTATGAATGGCAAGTAAATATCCCTATAAATAGCTTCCTTTTCCTCTCCCAGTAGTTCAGCCTCGTGGGTTGAAATAGACTTTCCGGTTAGCTCACTAATTATCTCCTGGTTATTTTTTCCAAAGTATGCCGTGGTGAAGGTTTTCTCATCAAATTTATAGCCATGACGCCTGCAAAACTCTTTCCATGCATTCAGATGGTACTGGTGGTTATTAACCAACACGCCATCCATATCAAAAATGGCGGCATCAATTGCTTTCGAAAATGTTTTCATCAACCCAAATAATTAAGAACACTATCACCTAAAATTATTATTAGGCAGAAGCTGGTCAGCCAATCTATGCTGTTGTGCTTGCCGATAGCCCTTTCAACAGGCTTTTTTTACCATAAATTCATTCTGTAGTGTTAACGTGGGAAAAGAACTATTTTTTTGTAAATTTGTTTCGTAGTATGAAAATCCGAAGATAGCATTTATTTAGGTATATGAAGAATTATATGAAATCCCTAGGAATAGTTTTTATCATGATTTTAAGTCCATTGGTTATGCTAGGGCAGCATGTTAAAATGGATAAAGATGGAATTAAGCATGGACCAATTATTGGCGCTATTCCAGATACGGTAAAGCTGGGAGAAATTTTTTTAGATGAGCTAGACGATGGCAACGGGAAGGTGCAGCTTACTGTGGTGAACCAGGGTAATAAACCTTTAATACTTACCAGGGTTTCCGGATGCTGTGGAACTAATATTAAGAGTTGGCCTAAAGCGCCAATTTTGCCCAACCAAAAGGGGACGATTGAGGTTTACTTCAGAATTGAAAATCGTCCTCAGCGCATAAGTCGAACTGTAACCATCGAATCAAATGCCGCTAACTCCCCGGTGGTAAAAGTTCCAATAATCGGAGTAGTTGTTGAACGGAAGGCAAAAAATGAGCTAACCCTTTAAACTATTATTATTTTAAATGCTTTTGCTTAAAGTTTGTTGAATTTAATTATTGCACGAATAATGAAGGAGCGTTTGCATAGCACAACCTTCGACCTTCCGGTTCAAGAGCTTCGCCGGGGTTATAGAAGCGATGTGTATTTTTGGCGCGAGAAGGTTGTGCTTGAAAGCCATAACCTCCACCCGCATGTTACCATGCAGGTTTTTCAGAAAAATGAGGCAGTAGTGTGTGGCATTGATGAGGCAGTTGCGGTGCTAAAGGTTGCCAGTGGGCGTTACTCCGACTACGATCAGGCGTATAAGCTGTTTGATAAGCTTATTGAGCTTAAGCGGATGGGCCGAAAAGTATTTCTTACTGACAAAAAGAAATACTTACAGCTGGAGGAGGAGAAAATGAAAGTTTCCCAGGCTCTTGATAAGTTGTGGGTTGACGGGTTTTCCGATTTGAAAATTGATGCACTTTGGGATGGCGATGCCATTTCACCCTACGAAACGGCTATGCATATCCATGGTGATGCTTCGCTTTTTGCCCATCTCGAAACCATATACTTGGGCATTCTTGCTCGTCGGACAAGAGTTGCCACCAACGTAAGGCGTGTAGTTAATGCTGCTAATGGAAAAACAGTTCTTTACTTCCCAGCTCGTTTCGACCATTGGGCTGTGCAGGGTGGTGATGGGTATGCTGCTTTTGTTGGCGGTGCTTCCGGTGTTTCAACTGATGCTCAAGGTGAGTGGTGGGGAGCTGGCGCTTCCGGAACAATACCCCATGCCCTTATAGCATCGGTCGGGGGGAGCACTGTTACCTCGGCTAAACTGTTTCATGAAACCTACCCGAGCGCAGATCTTATTGCGCTTGTTGACTTCGATAACGATTGCGTGAATACCTCCATTACATGTGCCCGCGAGCTGGGCGATAAGTTATGGGGAGTCAGGCTTGATACTTCCGAGAACTTGGTTGATAAAAGCATTTTCCCCGAAATGGGGACTTTTAAACCAACAGGAGTAAATCCCAAGCTGGTGGAAAAGGTACGTTTAGCCCTCGACAAGGAGGGTTTTAAGCATGTAAAGATTGTCGTTTCCGGTGGTTTTACACCTGAGCGAATAGGCATGTTCGAAAGTATGGGGGTTCCGGTTGATGCCTACGGTGTAGGGAGCTACCTGATGCAGGGCAGCTATGACTATACTGCCGATATTGTTTTGGTCGAAGACGAACCAATGGCTAAGGTAGGACGAAAGTATAGCCCTAATTCCAGGCTGCAGCCCTTTATATCAACCAACTAAATTTTATTCTTATGAAAGCCTTGATAGTTGTGGATGTTCAGAATGATTTCTGCCCGGGTGGAGCGTTGGCTGTAGCGAAAGGAGAAATTGTTATTGAACCCATCAACAAGCTGTCGCAGCTATTTGAATCGGAGGGAATGGCCGTAATCTTTACCCGCGACTGGCACCCGGCAAACCATTCATCGTTCAAAAAATACGGGGGCATATGGCCAGTGCACTGTGTCGCTGGTACCCATGGAGCAGAGCTACATGCAGATCTATATTTCCCAGGGGTTGCCATACTGGTATCAAAAGCCACTTTACCTGAAAAGGAAGCATACTCAGGGTTTCAGCAAACCGGATTAGCATCATGGCTTCACGATATGGATGTTGATCATATTGTTGTAACCGGGTTAGCTACCGATTACTGCGTTAAGAATACTGTTTTTGACGCTATTACGTTAGGTTTTAAGGTTGATGTTGTAATTGATGCCGTTATGCCGGTCAACCTGAATCCAGATGATGGTGAAAAGGCCATTGCCGAAATGGTAGAACGGGGCGCTGTGATGCTCAAATCTAACGAAATACTATAAAAAAGAGAGGTTTTAAAACCTCTCTTTTTTAAATCTTTCGGAAGTGAAAGTTCTATCGTTCTACAGATAACCTTCTAGTGGTAATACTACCATTGTTTTCCCTTATCCTAATTATGTACATTCCTGATGGCAAGTTGGCAACATAAATTTTATTACTTTCAGTCATCCCGTTTGAGCTCCAAACCAAAGTTCCGTTTGAATTAAAAACATCAATCATGCCGCTTGTGAAACCATTGATAGATATATGGTTATTGTTCCTTACCGGATTTGGAAAAATTTGTATTTTTTGATTATCAGTAGGTGTATTTACTCCGTCGGGCCAAGTAACATGAACAATATTTTCCATTACTAGAATTTGTATATCCTCCCCTTTCTGAATGGTGAGTGTAACTGTTTTATCCCCAGTAGTGGTGTACTTTACTGTGTGAGGTCCAACACCCGTAAGTGTAACAGGTGAAGCTCCTTCTCCGAAGTTCCATTCCCATGTTTCGGGTGAACCGTAGGATTGATCGGTGAATACTACGGTGGAATCGTTTTGGGCCACGGTTGATTTGTTCACTTTGAAATCACCCGAAATTAAGAGTGTACCCTTGTGCCACATTCCATCATTATATTGATCTGAGTTGAATCCTCCTGCCCAAACAGCTCCTTGAGGTGAAGCGCCAAGGGCGGTAAATTGGTAATTTTTGTAAAAGTTGGCATAGCAAGTAAAGGTAGTTCCCTCATCAACGCTGTAGGATATTCCCATCAGATTATTTTTGTAGTCCACGCCAGCAGAGATTAGGGTATCGCATCCAGGCATGTACAGTATATCGGCTGTAAAGGCATCTCCACTTGGGGTGACTTGCTGCCAGGTTTCACCTCCATCAATAGTTTTGTAAAATTCATATACCTCTCCATTCAAGCCACAGATGATGCCGTTACTCTCATTTTTAAAAGTGATCTTGAATGATCCCGATAAAGGTGTTTGATAGGCAGTCCATGTCAATCCCTTATCATCCGATTTGAAAATTCTTCCCTTAGTGGTTGAGAACCAAACCGTATTCCCTATTACATCAAAATACCCAACGGTACCATACTCTTCTGATGTATTTGCAGGTATGCTTGTGGATGGCACCCTTGTCCATTGGTTTCCACCATTAATTGTGGTATAAATCTCAAAATAACCATTATTGGGATCTCCCATGCAGAAACCGTTGTTTTCATCCCAGAAGTAAACCACATTAGGGAATCCATTAGGTGCAGTAAATGTGGCTGTTGACTGGTGTTCCCAGGTATTACCACCATCTGTGGTTTTAACAATTTTTCCGCCACCTGATGAACCGTAAAGAGGAATCCATGCTATTTTATCGCTAATAGCACATACCATAGCCGCTCCCATTCCCGTGGTGCCTGTAGCATTAACTGTACCTGCTTTCCATGTACTTCCACCATCAATAGTTAGAGTAAAATCCTTAACGTTTGAACTTGATCCTGAACCATCATAAGCAACTGCCCATGCAATTCTATTGTTAACAGCGGAAATATACTGGATACCACGAGAAGGTGCTGAAAAACCACTGGCTTGCTTTACCCATAGGATTGGCTGATTATTAATGCCTGGCTTAATGCCAGTTATTATACTGTTATACTCACTAAAATTATATGTT
>DCDD01000114.1 GCA_002316235.1 Bacteroidales bacterium UBA1064 | reverse complement strand
GATCTCGTCAACTCTTTCCACGGGAATGCCTCTTCCCTGAGAAACATGCCCGATAAAGGTCTGGTAGGTTTGCTCAACAAAACGCTGTCCCACAGCCTTTTCCTCGGCAGTCATAGGGCGAAACATGGAGAAAAAGTCGGAATGGGCGTTGGTTTTCACCACATCCACGTTAATACCCAACTTTTTATCTAAAGTTTTTTGAAGGTTGAAGAATAGGCCGAAGACCCCAATAGAACCCGTTATGGTGGTTGGACTGGCAAGAATGGTGGTTGCAGGTGAAGCAATATAGTACCCACCCGAAGCAGCCACATCGCCCATTGATACCACAAGAGGTTTAGCCTGTCCGGCCAGCTCAACTTCTCGCCATATCACCTCGGAGGCAAGAGCACTACCACCAGGAGAGTTGATGCGGAAAACAATGGCCTTGATAGTGCTATCGCGCCTAGCCTGACGAATGGCCTTCGAAAGACCTTCCGAGCCAATTGCCGTATTGCTACCATCACCCATGCCAATCTCTCCCTGGGCATAAATAACAGCTATTTTGTTTTTGGAGAAAGCCGTTTTTTGAACGGGAGGCACCTTGAAGTATTTCTCCAAGGTAACGGTATTCAGGTTACGATTTTCGGGTATTCCTGTAAAAGCCTTAAGCTTCTCTAACAGCTGATCCTTGTATATCAGGCTGTCAACCAGCTTCGACTTCATGCAGGATTTACCATCGTACACCTCCATGTTGTCGGCCAGGCGGTTAAGCTCTGCAACAGCTATGTTACGGGATTTTGAAATTTCATCAACCCAACTGCCCCAAATAGAGGAAAGGTAGGTAAGAGTTTGCTCGCGATTCTCGGGGCTCATCCTTTCACTCATGAATGGCTCAACAGCGCTTTTAAACTTGCCATGACGGATAATCTGTGGTTCAACATCCAGCTTTTCAAGCGCTTTTTTGTAGAACATAATTTCGGAACGCAGGCCGAGCCACTCCACCATCCCCTCGGGGTTAAGGTAGATGCTGTCGGCTACAGAGGCCAGGTAGTATGCTTTTTGGCTATAGGTATCACTATAGCTAACAACAAACTTACCCGACTCCTTAAATTCCCTCAGGGCCTCACGGATTTCGCCGGTTGTTGCAGCACCAGCATTGACCACGTCAAACTCCAGCAAAATTCCCTTAATTCTTGGGTCATCCTTTGCCTTGGCAATTGCTTTTAGTATCTCATTAAGGCCAAGGTTTTTCTGGGGTTCGAAAGTTGCCAGGTCGAGTGTTTCAAAGGGGTTGCTGCTTGCCCTATCAACAATCTCGTTTTTTAAATCCATGTAAAGAATAGAGTTGTCCTTTACCTCAACAGCTTTATCGGCTGATGAAACCATGCTGCCGGCAATACCCATCATTATCAAAAATATCAGAAGAAACGACAGCAGCACGCCAACTATGGTGGCAAGCAAGTATTTAAAAAAACTTTTCATGATACAGGTTTTTTAGATGATTACTACTAAAAGTTGAATTTTCAGATTTGCTCTGCAAACAGGCATTCCACCTTTTAAAACTCAAACTTATAAAAAGTTATCAAAACAAGCATAAAATATGAAGCAAAAAAACAAAAGTGTAGATGTAGTGGGTTTGTCAATGTTGCCGAGCTCGTGCGGAAAAATCATCTGTTGTTTGAACTAATCAGCCAGGCGTAAAGCCTGTGTATGCCTACTCAGCAAATTTTTAGTTAATGGAAAAATTAACCAATCGCCCCTGAGCTAAAGTTTGGGGTAGCTGCTATGCGACAACTGAACTTCATTGTTTTAGTAGGACGGAAAGAATGGAAGGTAGGTAGTAAAGATTTATCCGCGAAGTTTATAGCACTGCCTCAAAAACTTGGCTTATGGGTTGTATTCCTTCATGAGCGATAAAATACGCTTCCCTGCTTCATCGGCATCAAGGCCAAAGGCCATAATTCCCTCCTGGTGACCAGCCATGACCAGCACTCTGGTTTTACGGAGATCGGTTTGTCTGTATAGCCTTTTGATTTCCATGGCCATTTGGGGAGTCCCGTACTCGGCATTAGACAGCGTTGTGGGCACTTTCCCGATAATCCGCTTCCAAAGTTCAAGGTTGTGAATGTGGAACACCGCCTTAATTGCCTTATCGCACTGGTAAAGTGCGGCATGGGTAAGCGATTCGGAAGAAGCAATAACCGGGCCTTTGGCCTCCACCCAGTTACGCCCAATGCTGAAATCTGTAACCAGCGTGTAGTGCATGGTGGTAAGCTCGGTAAGTTGTCCTGTTCCTGAGCCTGTAATGACGAACTGGTTGAGAAGGTAACGCTTGCTCAGGTTTCCAAAACCAACCCCGTTACAATCCACTCCAACCAGACCTTTGTTGTAGAGTATGCAACGCCAACGGTTCAAGTCGGCAACCGCTTCGTAGGGAAGAGGGTCGGCGTTAACCCAGCTGCACCTGAATTTAATAATGCCCTTCTCGTTCAATAGTTGAATTTTTCAGGAAAAACTTTCTTTATGCCAGCAGGTAAGGGCTTGCAAATTCCCCGTTCGGTAATAATCCCGGAAATTAATCGGGCGGGTGTAACATCGAAGGCAAAGTTGGCGGCAGGGCTTTCATCAGGGCAAACCAGCACGTTTTGAAGCCTGCCATCCAGCCAGCCACCAACGTACCGCACCTCATCGGGATGGCGCTGCTCGATGGGTATCTGCGAAAGCCCGTCGCTGAGCGACCAGTCGAAGGTGGATGAAGGCGCTGCAATGTAAAATGGAACCCCGTTGTCGTGGGCAGCAAGAGCTTTAAGGTAGGTACCAATTTTGTTGGCAGCATCTCCGTTGGTGGTGATACGGTCAGCACCGGTTAACACCAAATCCACCAACCCATGCTGCATGAGGTGTCCTCCAGTGTTATCGGCTATCACCGTGTGGGTAATTCCCTCGTTGAGCAGTTCCCATGCAGTAAGCGATGCACCCTGGTTGCGTGGCCGGGTTTCGTCAACCCAAACATGCAGCCTTACACCCCTTCGCCATGCCTCGTAAACGGGAGCCAGGGCTGATCCATAATCGGTAAAAGCCAGCCATCCTGCATTGCAATGGGTTAGAATATTGACCACTCCGCCATTCTTGTTGCGGGCAATGTCCTCAATTAAACCTACTCCCTCCAGCCCAATTTTCCGACAGCAACCAGCATCGTCTTCGGCAATATCTATAGCCGTTTGACGTGCAATGGCCACCCTATCGTCGGGATTCTCAACCCCTGCAAGAACTTCCAGCTGCCTTTCAACCGCCCATCTCAGGTTTACGGCAGTAGGACGTGTTTTAATCAGCTTTAAGGCACACTTCTCCAACGCCTCCTGAAAATTGACAAGGTTTCTTTGCTCCCACACTGCAAGGTAGATCCCAAAGGCTGCCGCTACGCCAATTAAGCCGGCTCCCCTAAGGTGCATTTCGGAAATTGCCCGTAGTAACCCATCAAAGCTTTCAATAGGCTCAACTACAAACCGATGGGGCAGGTATCGCTGGTCAATTATTTTAACGCATGGGCTGCTGCCATCCTCCAGCCATATCGTCCGATAGTTAACTCCGTTTACCTTCAACTCTTTCTTTCGCTAATGGGTTAAGGAGGGCTTATCCACTCTCATAAGCACCACCAAATTTAAACTAATGGCAAATTTACCCAAAAACGCGTTAATAAATTGGAATGAAATTGCTTATCAGAAAATCGTGGGGTTCCTTCATGGCGTTGGTATAATGTATCATTGCCTTAACATTCAAAATAGCATGATTCATAAAAAATTGAACCTCTTTTAGGTCAAAAGGTTATATTTTAAAGGTAATTTTACATTTTTTAAAAATCTGCTGGCCATTTGCAGCAGGTAAATTGGATTTAAAAAGGTACAAAGGCTAAGCCAACATGAACAAGCGTATTTTCATACTGATAATTATAGACCTGATGTTGATACTGGTAGCTTTCTACCTATCGGTACTGCTGAAAGGGGTAAGTTTTGCCAGCTACCTGGAGAGCTACCAGAATGCACTTCTGCTCTTTGCCCTGATATGGATTGCAACGTCAATAGTTTTCGAGAAGTATGTGTTTACAACCCATTCGGCCCGAAAAATATCAGCAAATATTATTAAATCAAACCTCCTGGCATTTGCCGTTGTAACTTTTCTCATATACTTCACCCGGTCCGACAGGTACTCCCGGTTTATCGTGTTCAACACCATTCTGATGGTAACCCTGCTGGAGCTATTCATATACAACCTTTGGGCCGGATTAAAGCGAATCAGGGTTATCCCCGATAATTTGCTGGGGATGATTGAGCGGAGCGTAAAGCGTCGTACCCCGCCCATCCAAACAACCAGGGCACCCAACCCCATGAGGGTTGAGCTGATTAAGCGAACGTTACAAGCAGAATTTGGGAACGAGGTTTACGAGTACCTAAATACCAACACCCGATTATTTGATGATAAAACGCTGATAGTGTCCACCACTACCCCATTCAACATTATAAACCAACCCGATGGCTATTTCGACACCCTAATCAACCTGAAACGAACAAACGACATTCGCAGGATTAACAAGTTTTTTGAGGCAGTTAACCAGAAGCTGCCACGGGGTGGAATATTCGTTTGCATGGCCGAAACGCAGGAGCAGCGCAAAAAGCGAATACTTTCAAAGTTTCCCCCGGTGATAAATTGGATATACTACTTCTTCGACTACGTAGTTAAAAGGGTTTTCCCGAAGTTCTCGCTAACCAAGGGTATCTACTTTTTTCTGACTCGAGGTGAAAACCGCGTGATTAGCAGGGCAGAACTGCTGGGGAGGCTATACTCCTGCGGCTTTTACGTAAATAACGAGACCGAAATAGAAAAGCTACAATACGTAGTGGCCATCAAGAACCGAAAGCCCTTTTTCGACGAGGAACCAACCTACGGTCCCATTATCAAGCTTCGCAGGGTAGGAAAGAACGGGAAAATTATCAGGGTGTATAAATTCCGGACCATGCACCCCTACTCCGAATACCTGCAGGAGTATATTTTCAACCTGCATAACCTGGAGGAGGGCGGCAAGTTTCGAAACGACTTTAGGGTATCAACCCTTGGTGCAGTAATGAGAAGATTATGGATAGATGAGCTGCCCATGATTACAAACCTTTTTCGTGGTGAGCTTAAGATAGTTGGCGTTCGACCCCTTAGCGAGCAATACTTCAACCTCTACACACCCGAGCTGCAGGAACGCCGGATAAAGTATAAACCGGGTTTGGTTCCACCGTTCTACATGGACAATCCCAAAACGCTGGAGGAGATAATGGCCTCGGAGGTAAAGTACCTTGATGCCTACGATAAACATCCTTTGTTTACCGACATACGCTACCTATTCGGGGCTGCCTACAACATAATTTTCAAAAAGTACCGCAGCAGCTAGGTGCTTAAAACCCAAAGCAAAC
>DCDD01000206.1 GCA_002316235.1 Bacteroidales bacterium UBA1064 | reverse complement strand
GATTACCTTAAATCTACACCGGGTGTTAAGGCTTTCTCCGATGAACAGGAGGAGTTTGGCGGAGCAGGAATTACCGTTGTTGATTTGGATGTTTAGGTCCGGCATACATACGGTAGTTTTTTCCCTCCATAAAATTCTCAGGAAAACAATTTCAGCTTAAAAGGGTTGAGCGAATTCTCGCCCAACCCGTTACGCTAGCCATTTTAATTTGCCACCAACTACCATTTATTGGCGTTGTACTCAGGAATTTTGCGAACATTCTTAGCCACATCCTGGCCCCTGTCGTTCTTAGAGATGGTGAACTCCACCATATCCCCCTCAATTAACTCGTCGAAATCGCCGTCCACCACATCAAGGTAGTAGAAGAAAAGGTTGTTGGGAGGATACTGGATAAACCCGTAGCCGCTATTCAGGCTAAGGACTCTGGCTTGTTTGATCTCTTCGGGGCTAACGGGCTTTTCCACTGGTTTAGCTTGACCAAAGTCCTGAACAGTGAAGAGGTTTTCGGTTAACCTGTCCTTACTTTTCAACCCCGAGTTTATCAGCTCGTGCATGGCCACCGGGTAGGTAACCTCGCGAATAAGCTCCTGCGAGGTCCGGGTGGTAACCTCGCGACCCTGGTCATCGGTGTAGTCAAAATCCCAAGAGAGCACCATCACCTTAGTTCCCAAAGAGTTTACCTTACGAATTAATGGAACATAATCGCCATCGGAGGTGATAAGCACCAAAACGTTAAAACGCTTGTAGAAGGTTTGCTCAAAGGCCTCGAGTGCCAACCAAACATCTATACCCTTATCCTCACGGCGTCCACCCCGTGGCCTAATTGGCAGGTAGTGGGTTACAACGCCCTCGGACATCAAAATATCGTCGAAAACCCGGTCGTTATAAAGCTGGTTACCCCGTTGGCTTGCCTCCTGGGCGCTTATCCTGCCCCTAAAAAAATGGGCCTCTATCACCTGGCAGTTCCGAGGATCTGCTTCCTCCTCCGAAGCCACCAAATTCCTTATAAACTCGTGCAACCCGGCAATGTTCAGCCTCTTTTTTCTTGGATGAAAGTAGTTGTAGTAGTTGCTTACATGCAAAAAGTAGTTTCCATCGTAAAAAACTCCTATTCGCACAAGGTCTTTTCTTGAATTTTTCATAAGAATAAAATTTAGTTATATGCTTGATTAGTAGTTATTTGGTTTTGATTACTCTGTAATACTCCCGCCCTGTTGGCACAACTCCCATTTACTCTGCACAACGTCAGAGACTATGGTTGCTCCACTAGAAAGTCCTATACTTCCAACGCTAATTTATCGCTTAGCTTTACAAAATGCATCAAGGCAGATACCGGTCGGCATGAAGATTTAAAACTCTTTGCGCAATTTTACTCTTGATACTAAGCGGTTAGCTCATTCTTTTAATATTGCATGCTCTGGTATATCGCTAAAGAGTTTATTTTTTCAACCTAGACAAGCTTACCAGCAATTGCATACGGCTCAAGCTATAAAATCATAAAGCGCCATGTGAGTATTTCAACTTAACTTATTTTTTAAATGCAAAATGACCTATCAACCTGCCTGTCTATTTGATTGTTAAATCGTAAAACCAATATGAATGTTTATATTAAAATTTATGTGGTTTAAACATATCTTTTGGATAGGCAAAAATACGGTTTTCAGGCGTAATTACAAGAACATCATAGGGAGTAATTGGTTCAAAATTGATAGAAATTAGCTAAATTTTTGATTTCAAAATCTCGGGGAGCAAAAGCAGACCATTACGAGAAAAGCCAAATGATAAAAAGATTGCTAGCTTTGCAGCAGAATAGAGAAGTTAACCAGGAGTTATTCTTCATACAAGCTATTGAATGCGCCAAACAATCCCCTTTCGTATAGTGGAGCTGGAGCCCGACAGCTATCATATGGTGGTGGAAGCCTCCATGAGTGGTAAATCGGTGCACCTCATCGTTGACACCGGAGCATCACGCTCGCTTATAGACATATCCTCTGATAGCGGCTTGCGGGTTGAGGGAGTTGATGAAACGCTGGCTGTTGGTTTCAATACGGATAAAATCAGCATCCAACTTGCAATTTTTCCCTACATCGGAGTAGGAGGCTTTACTTTTAGTGATTTTGTGGCTGCGGTTACCGACCTTGACGCCCTGCGAAGCCTCTACTCAAAAGTTGCAGGAATGGATATTGCAGGTTTGCTGGGGTGCGACTTTTTGGTTCGTTACGTCTCGTCCATTAACTTCCGAACAAAGCGAATTTACCTCAAGCAGCTGACTGCTGAGGTAAAAAGTAGCCAAGAGTAAGTAATTCCCAATTTAAGCTATGCTTATGGGGCTAGCGGTTTCCTAGGAGTTCCTTTTCAATAATTTCGACGAACATTTTGCGGGTATCCTCGGGGGTGCTGGCAATTCCAGAAGTAGCAAAGGGCTTGCCGTCCACTGGGAAGAAAATGAATGTGGGGATGCTCTGGATGCCCAGCTCGGCTGAAATTTGCTGCTCCTTCTGGGTATCAACCTTGTAAACCAGAATTTTACCGTGATACTCCTTTGCGAGCTCCTCGAGTATGGGGGATGCTATGCGGCATGGCCCGCACCAGCTAGCCCAAAAATCAACAATGGCAGGCTTATTGCCAAGATATTTGACATTTGTAGGCTCCTGAGTATAATCCAGAATTTTAGTCAGGAATTCCTCCCTGGTAATATCAACCGCGTAGGTACCGGTAATTTTTGAACCCGTTTTGGTAGGCGCTGCTGGAGCTGACTCCTGCTGACCCTTTGCAGGGTTGTTCCCGTCGCATGCGCTCAGCATGGCAGCAACGAGTAGAACTGACAAGAAGTATCCTGATAGTTTTTTCATTTGAGTAATCAATTTATGTAGTTGAACTGTAAAGTAGCTATTTCGCACCCGCATTATCAAACCTGAAGGCACCATACCCACAACTCGTTACGCACTTGCCACAGGCCAGGCAATCATCAGCGCTAATTTCAGGTGCCGAGTTCCAACTCTTCTGGCTGATTGCCCCCGTTGGGCATATCCTTACTACCGGGCAGGGGTGATTTCTTGGGCACTTCTCCTGATTAACAACTACAGCATGCATTTTGTTTGAATTTTAATGGTTAACATTGCAAATTTAATACATGTATGTATATATTTACATATTTATTCATATATTTTAACAAAAAAAGGAGGCTACTGCCTCCCTTTAGGTTTACACATTGTTTGGATTACTTTCTCAGCCTAACCTCGTAGGCCCTTCCGTTAATGGTTGCAATAGCCAGGTTATCGCAAACTCCATTTCCATAGTCGAGAGACATGCTATTGTTATTAACGGTTACATTGAAAGTACCCGAAACAATCCAACGGCAATCCATCCTAACCACCAGGGTATTGGTTATTTGGTGTGTGTATGCATTACCCTGCCTGTTAACTCCGGTTGAGCTACCCTCAATGGTGTAAACATCATCCCAAATGTAGTAGGGAGTATCATAGCCTTCTACCATAGTTCTGGTGCGGGTCATGGTTCTTGTATGGGTAGTCCCGTCGGAAAAAGTTACCTTCCCGTTTTCAAGCTGTATCTCGTAGGTGTACTGGGAAGTTTTTTGAATTCGCTTGTTCCCTTCGATGAGGTTGCCATTAATGGTGAAGTTGTTGAACGACACCTCACGGATAAAGGTTTCGCCAAGATAATGGCCTGTGGTGCGAATTATAATCTGCCCATTCTTCACGCGCTCAAACCTGGCGTTGCCATTGACAAAGTTATTATAGGTAACCGTGTCAATCCTAATATCACCCTCCCACGAAGTTTTCCTGGTGCGGGTTCCTTGTCCCATGCTGTTAATCACAGCCATATCCATTTGCGATTTGGAGTCATTCTCGTAGGTTAATTCATCCACCTCGGACATGGTTTCGTCGAAGTAGCTGTCCACCTCGTCGCCTTCCTGCATGGTAGTTACAAGTGGGTCGGTTGTATCCCCATCATCCTTCTGACAGGAAGTAAAGCTGATTGCGGCCATCATCATGAGGCTTGCTGCAAAAATCACATTTAATCGTTTCATGACATTAAAATTTAAGTTAAACATTGGGTTTTTTGTTATGATTAGTAGCTACTTAATTTCATTAATTATAACTAAAGTATCGTTAACGCTCCACTTCATATCCATTGGGATACAAACCAGCCTAAGAGCGCTGTTCAGGTTGTCCTTTTTAAAGTATCCGGTGTAGGTTCTGGTGGTATCACCATCGAAAAACAAGTCCACGTCAAATTGCCGTTCAAGCTCGTCAAACACCTGCCCTATTGGGGTATTGGTGTAGTAAAATTCACCTTTAGTCCATGATGAGGTTTTGAATTCCTCCTTTTTGGAGTCAGGTTTACTCAGCTCAAAGCCCATAGTTTTAGCCTCCATTCCATTAGTAAGATACGCTTCCTTTTTGCTTTCCTTTGCCACCACTTTAACTTTACCTTCCAGGCAGCTAACCCGGGTAACGCCCTTACGGGCAAATACGTTAAAAACCGTACCAAGCACAGAGGTAGAAGCGGTTTCGGTTTGAACGGTGAACCTGCTTCCCTTCATTACTTTAAACAGGCCTTCTCCATCAAGTCTAACCCTACGTTGAAGCAACCATCTATTTCGGTTATAGGTTAACCTGGTATCTGCATTAAGCGTTACCTGGCTACTGTCGGGTAGTACATGGGTGGCCAGCTGGCCGTAGGGAACCGACACCTCAACATTACCCAATCCGTAAAGCCAAATCATCGAACCCAAACCAATCAACACAATTAGAGTGGCTGCTACCTTGAATATCAGGTTGGGTATGCGTGGTGAAACAGAAATGCTGGGTGATTTGATGCTTCTTAGAATTGACTCCCATGAAGCATCGTGCCCGATTCCCTCTGGAACGCGAAACGACTGGAAAAGCTCATTCCCGAGAGAAGTTTTGTTCCTCTCAAAGCTATTATCCGGTATTTTTTGAAATCGTTTCATTTCCCGATCTGCTTTTGCCATTAATACAACCAGAAAAGATTTTACCCTACCACTTTTTAAATAAATATTGCCTCAAGCTTTTCATTTCAGAGTACGATTTCAGATTATGAGACGCTAAATATCATCGAGCAAGGGGGTAGTCATTTTACTAGCCAGTAAAATATTCCGCTCAAATGCAGCCTGGTTCTTTTTAGTAAACTTGGAGAATGTTGAAAACGGAATTTTCCTGTCATCTTCAAATCGGAGTAATAGATAAACACGATAAACTACCTGGCTCGGATGTTACCCGAAAGGCAATATCGTTACAATGTTGGCTCCTTAGTTGAAAAAAGTTAAAACGTTTGTTTAACTTGTAAAACTTAGGTAGTTTTGAGAAAAAAATATATGCAATTCACTACTACTATAACCGGGGAGCAGGTTGAAAACTTTTGTAAGTCAACTGCCGACGAAAATCCCATTCACAACCAGCAGCACATGCGAGAACTCGGCAAGGAAATAGTTGTTCCAGGCTTATATATTTTCTCCCTGATAGTCAACTTTCTACAAAAGAATGAGTCCTTGAATTTTAATACATTTCGAATTTTCTTCGGCAACATAGTTGGAATTAACGAAGCTATCGATCTTGGTTTTGAGCGTTCGCCCATAAGCGAATCGCAGAGGTATCTGTTTGCCAGAACCGGTGCTGATTGTTTTTCGCTCGACAACAGCAGGTCGTTTGCCGATATTCGTTCAAATGGAATAGGTATGGAGGAGCGGGGCCGGCACGTTCCCATTACCTATAACAAGGAGCAAGTGCATATATTTCGAAAGCTATTAGGGCTTTCAAATGCCGCTCTACTAAGTTTCCTTTTCTCTGTATCGTTGGCCAGCCCCATGCTGATAAGCACGATAAGAAAACCGGTAACAGATGTTGACAAGGAAATAGCCATGTTGTTCAACAAGTCGGTGTACCCAGAGGGAATTTCGCCGCTATACCAATCACTCGAGATATTTAGGCTGGAAAATTCAACCATTCTGGAACCTGAAGGTCAAGTTGACTACTGGGTTCAGCTTGAAAAGGAAAAGGCCGGAAAGTTTTATGCGGCCAACGTTAGCTGTGGACAAAGCGGCAAGGTGATGTACAACTCCCGATACAGGCTGGTAGCGGTTCCCAACAAGGTGATGCTAAGGATGGTCAGAGAGCTGAAAAATCAGGGTAGTAAAAAGGTTGAAGAAGCTAAAACTTTAAATTCAGGTAGAACATTGGCGTAAAATCCATTCCAATAATTTCCTGAAACGTAATTAATGCCCTTCCTGCCAGGTAATCCTGAACGGGGGTATCGGACAGGGAGAAGGGTTTAGCTATTACGTTTTGCCTATCGTAGAGGTTGAAAGCCTTTACACCAGCTGTTACCTCAACTTTGTCAACTCGTTGAACAAAGGCAAGCCCGGCATCCAGCCTATGGTAGGGTATTAGCCTAACAGAATTCTTCACATAGTCGGGCGAAAGCTGCAGGCTGGATGTTAGAAGAATTTCGTCCCAGGGTTTTGGAGATCCATAAATCCAGCTGGCTGACAGGTGCCACTTGCCGACAGTAAATGTTCCGGCAATTTTAAGTTCATGCAGGTGATCATCCAGAGCATAATACTCCTCTCCTCCGTTCAGTTTTGGAGATTCATTGAAGGAACGGCTGAGCGAGTAAGCTGCCCACACCTGCCCCTTACTCCAATCCTTCCTGACCAGCAAATCAACTCCCGTTGCCCTACTGTCGAGTGTAAGTAGCAAGGAGGTTGTTTTAAACTGGTTCCCATTCACCCGCCGGGTAACATTTTGTATAAAAGAAATGCCCTCGGTGTATTTCAGGTATCCTTCAACATCTACCAGCCATCCTTTGTCCTCCCATGTCATACCAGCAATCAAATGTTGCGATTTCACCACAGGAAACAATTTACCATCCGAAACTATCCAGAAATTCCGGTAAACGCCCGATGAGTTGGCTTGCACAATTCTATTTACATACTGATTGTAAATGCCTGCGGCCAACTTAAGGCTTAAATTAGGTGTGGGTGCAACTATGGCCTGCAGTCTGGGTTCAAAGTAGAATTTACCCGAGAGGTTGTGGTAAGTGGCCCTAAAACCTATGGTTAAAGCTTTTAGCTTGCCGCCAGCAAAGGTGTTCTGAAGCCAACCGGAGTATAACGCCGAGAGGTTATCAGAACTATGGGTGGTATCGATGATGCTTAACCCATTCACATTGTGGAAATACGATTCAAAGTAGTTCAGGTTGACCAGGTTAGAACTCAACCCGCCCTCAAAGGTATTATGCACGTCGGGTTTAAACTGCATGAGCAGGTTTAAGGAAAAATCGTTTAGAACATTCTCCAGGTCATAGTTTTTCAATACGGTATCGCGCTGGGAAGCCTGCCTATACCTCATAATGCTATCCTGATGCACGTAATTCAGGTTAAATGACGATCCTCCAATTGTAAGGTTGTGGTAGAACGAGCTTCCCCACTGCCTGGCCCAACGAAACCCAACACCTGTTGTGCTCAAATCGGCGTTTTCGTCAACGTATGGATTTTGCACATTCTGGTTATAGGTTAGCTTATCGCCAGATGTATAACCGCTTACCGAAATAATGTCCCGAATGTTAGGCTTAAAGGAAACTTTAGCGTTGGCATCATAGTAGTAAAATGTGGGCTTTACCACATCTGCATCAGAAGTGTTGGCCAGAGCCTGAACTGAAGAAAAATCGGGACGAGTAACCCCCATCAGGGAGTTATAGAGCGGCGACCTGTAGTAGTCGGTAAACGAACGTCTGGCGGCTACTACATAGCTTAACTTTTTCCCTATAGGTCCCTCCACGGAAACATCAGCAGACAACTCATCGGCGCCTGCATCAACCACCAGGTTATGCTCATTTCCCGTTTTGCCGGTTATTTCAATTACCGAAGAAGCCCTACCACCCCACTGCGCATCAAATCCTCCTCTTAAAATACGGATATCCTTTACTACCTTGCTGTTAAGGCTGGAGAATGATCCAAAAAAGTGGTCTATGTTGTAGAGTGTAAAGCCGTCGAATGTTACCAGGTTTTTATCGGCAGCAGAATGCCTTACGGTTAAGCCAGACAGGGATTCGGTGGTTCCGTCAACTCCGGGTAAAAGCATTAAAGGTGCAATGGCATCAATTCCAGAAAAGGTTGGCACCTGGGCTACCTGTCTCGAACTCCACACCAGTTCACCCGGACGAAAACCATGGTTAACTATAGACGAGTACTCGTCGGTTACCTTCACCTCTTTAATTTCAAGGTCATTCCTATCGAGTTCCACCACCAGGGGTGAATTAGTGTGGCTAAACCTGGCTACTTTCATTTCTATTGGCTTATAGCCAACATAGCTCACCCTGATATACAGGGAATCAGCTTTAGCCAGCGAATCGGTTTGTGTTTGCGCCAGCGAGAAAAAACCATCGGAATTGGCGGCCGTTCCCAGCTGGGTGTTGACAACCTTTATGGAAGCGTAGGGTAGGGACTCACCACTGTTTCGATCGCGAACCACACCATTAAATTTCAGGGGATTTACTTTTGGAGTATCGGTGGTAACGGCTATTTTTCTCCGAATGACGTAAACATTGTCAATTACGATGTACTCAAAATTAGTGTCCTTTAGCAAGCGGGACATCACTTTCTCAACAGGCTCATTAGTAAACCTTGCGTTTATGTTATAGCCCGATAAAGCCTCGTTGTCAAAGGCAACTTTTACCGCGTACTTCTTGCTAATCAGGTTGAGTGATTCTACCAAGGGCGCATTACTGAATTTCTCGGTAATAAGCGCTTGCCCCATAAGCGCATGGGGAATGGCCATTAATGCCAGAAGTGAAAACACTACAACAGCACCTGCTATTCGAAACCGGTTAACCATAAATTTAACCTTAGCCTAACGAAAAAGTTCACCCTGTGAATAATACAACCGAATGAATAAAAACCCTACGGCTATTTGTTGCTATAAATCTTAACAACGGTTGAATCAGAGGAAACCTCGTAGCGAAGGGACATTGGTTGGGCTACCAGCTCAAGGGCTTGTTCAAGACTCGATTTAGTAAAGTAGCCTGTAAAAGTTCTACCATTAGGATTAAAATCCATTGCGGTAACTTTTATGTTGAACTGGCGTTCAAGTTCAGTAAGCACTTCTGAAAGCGGGACACCCACAAATTTAAACTCTCCCTTTGTCCAACCCGGGCTTTCAGCTATATGAAGCTCATCCTTGCTAACCTTCAGAGTTTTACC
>DCDD01000199.1 GCA_002316235.1 Bacteroidales bacterium UBA1064 | reverse complement strand
CGGCAACCTTAAAGTCCATATCGCCCAGGTGATCCTCGTCGCCAAGAATATCCGAAAGGATGGCGTAACGCTCTGACCCCTGCTCGGTGATGAGCCCCATGGCAATGCCCGAAACCGGTTTTTTAATCTGTATGCCCGCATCCATTAGCGCCAGCGTGCCTGCACATACTGTTGCCATGGATGATGACCCATTGGACTCCAGAATGTCGCTTACAACTCTTATTGCATAAGGATTTTCGTTTCCTTGAGGAATCATGTTTTTTAATGCCCGGTGGGCAAGATTTCCGTGCCCGATTTCTCGACGGCTAACCCCTCTGGAGGCTTTTGCCTCACCGGTGGAAAAGGGTGGAAAGTTGTAGTGAAGAGTAAATTTTTCCGTACCCTGAAGCAGCACCTCGTCTATTATCTTCTCGTCAAGCTTTGTTCCTAACGTAACTGTGGTTAACGACTGGGTTTCACCACGGGTGAATATAGCCGACCCGTGAGCCATGGGAAGGTAGTCAACTTCGCACCAGATGGGTCGAATTTCGTTGGTTTTTCGACCATCAAGGCGAACGCCCTCGTTGAGTATCATGTTGCGCATGGCCTCCTTTTCAACTGCATGGTAGTAGCGGTTAACCATTACCTCCTTCGATTCCCGTTCCTCTTCCGGAATAGTTTCCATGAACGACTGCTTGATGGCTTCAAAGGCAGCTGTTCGCTCCTGCTTTGGCAGCATGGATTTGGCAATGCTGTAAACTTTATCGTAGCAAAACTCTTTTACACTGGCTTTTAGCTGCTCATCGTTTACCTCGTGGCAATACGTACGTTTAACCACGCCTATCTCCTTGGCCAGCTCCATTTGAGCCAAGCACTGGGGTTTGATGGCTTCATGGGCAAACTTTATTGCCTCGAGCATTTCATCCTCCGAAACCTCCTTTAGCTCCCCTTCAACCATGAGGATGTTGTCGTAGGTTGCCCCTACAATCATGTCGATGTCTGCCTCCTCAAGCTGTTGAAAGGATGGGTTGATTAGTAGCTTGCCGTTCACTCTGGCCACGCGAACTTCGGATATGGGACCATGAAATGGAACATCCGATACGGCAAGAGCAGCGGATGCTGCCAAGCCGGCGAGTGCGTCGGGCATAATTTCCTTTTCGGCCGAAATTAGGTTTATGGTAACGAAGGTTTCGGCATGGTAGTCGTCAGGGAATAACGGCCGAAGGGCACGGTCAACCAGACGGGCAATAAGCACCTCGTAATCGGAAGGTTTTGCCTCACGTTTAAAGAAACCACCTGGAAAACGTCCGCTGGCTGCAAATTTTTCCTTGTAGTCCACGCTTAGCGGCATGAAATCTGCATCTTCTTTTGCTTCCTGAGCGCTTACAACTGTAGCGAGAAGCATGGTTTTACCCATTGTTAGCACAACCGAGCCATGAGCCTGCCTGGCCAACTTTCCCGTCTCCAGCGTGATGGTTCGACCATCGCCCAACTCGATTGTTTTTTTAAAAATATTCATCTGCTTGTGTTTATTTAATTTGTTGTGTTTCAAAAAAAGGTTTTAAGAAGTTATAGTTAAAGGTAGAAATACTATATACTTGTCATTTTAACCTTTGCCAATCATGATAGGGTCGGTATGGATAATCCTCATGGTCGCACAGCTATAACCGAGTATTTGTGCGGTATGGGAAAATCATTTTAAAAAATATTGTTCTGCCGTGATATTCTGGTTTAAAAAATTTCGTTTAGAAATGCTAGCTATATTAAAAAAAGTAGAGGCAATTTACTCTTCCATTTTTGATTTAAGGGGTAGATTGTAAAAAAGGCAATTTTTTAAAATTGCCTTTTTAAGTTTTACTTTCTCAAATTCAGCGCTTTAACTACCTCGCGATACCTGTCAATATCTTTCTCCTTCAAGTAGTCCAGCAACCGCCTCCGTTGACCAACCATCTTTAACAGCGAACGCTGTGTAGCGTAATCTTTTCTGTGAGTTTTAAGATGTTCTGTGAGATGGTTAATGCGGTAGGAAAACAATGCAATCTGGCTTTCCGAAGAACCAGTGTTGGTATCGGACTTACCATACTCCCTAAAAATTTCCTTTTTCTTTTCTACGGTCAAATAGTTCATAGCACTAATAATTAGTGAGTAGATATACACTTATTTTGAGGTGCAAAGATAGGAGTTTTTTTACATTTTGCCTATACACTTAATATTTTTTTGAAAAGTTCTGAAGATGATGGATATCTGAAAAAATTGAAGGACAATGGATAAGGAGAATTTGTTTGGATTTGGCTGATAAATCCTTCAACCAGGCTCTGGACAGGCTAAAATCTTCTAGCTTTAGCTATTCCTGTCCCCATTTTAAACTTTTTCAGGGTGCTCGCCTCTTAGAAGGAGAATTTTCCCATGGCGTAAGTGAAATTGATGGTGAACCACCCGTGTAGGACAACTTGCACAAACCTGCATGAACAACCGGCCTTTACCTGCAAACTCGGTGAAGCCAAAATACGAATGTTCCATTACATTGACCCCGAAGCCTAAAAGTAGGGTAAAGGTAAAAGTAATCAGTAACCGGAAACCTAATAATTTTGCTATGCTAAGGCTCTACGTCAAAAAGTTAAGACTTGTTTCGTTTTGCTGCATCAACCCTAATTAGCTCCCTGCCAGGGTTGAGAAGCAACCGATCCTGGCAGCTGGTTAGTATTCAAGGCAAAGGTTTTTCTCCTTCACCACCTTTTTTAGGTTTATAAGTGCATACCGCATTCTTCCTAAGGCAGTGTTAATGCTCACGTTGGTGATATCGGCTATTTCCTTGAAACTCAAGTCGGCATAGTACCGGAGCATTACCACCTCACGCTGGCTGGGGGGTAGCCCATCTACCATCATCCTTATTTCAGCGATTACACGTTCGTAAACCATTCGTTGTTCCGCATTCATTTCAGAAAAACGGGGCGTGTTGAGCAGGTCAACTCCATATTCCTCGTTAGAAACCTCACGGTAATGGCTTTTCTGTCTGAAGTAATCAATAACCAGGTTATGCGCTATTCGCAGCAGCCACGATTGAAACCGGTTGCTCTCCGAATACTTGCCCCCCCTTAGCGACTTTATGGCCTTCACAAAAGTCTCCTGCATCAAGTCATCTGCCAGATGCGAGTTATGAACCATTAGTAAAATGTAGGTGTAAACTCTACGTTCGTGCCTCTTAATTAGCACCTCCATTGCAGCATTGCTGCCTTCCTTAAATTCCGATAGAAGCTCCTGGTCGGAACGATTGTTTGCATTCACAGCAACCTCCCATGTATTGGTAATCGGGTAGAGCTTCTTCCAATAGGCAGGTGTGATTTAGGTTAGTTAACTTAAGTTACAATCGTTTGCCAAAAAAAGTATTTTTTTTTGATATGTGCAAGTTGAACCCATTTTTTTATTATCACGTGGCTGTTTATTTTCTTACTTTTTTTTGAGGGAAGGTTCAAAGGAAATTCCTCAGCAAAATTACTGGTTTGGTTTGTTTCAGGTTTACAGATGAGAAAAGTTGAGGTTATTCCAGCTTGTTTTGCGAATAGCTGCTACCTTTGCCGGTTAATATTTTTTTTAAATGACACGTAGTGTTGAAAATGTTATTTCGGTAAAGGGTGCACGGGTTCATAATCTTAAAAATATCAGCCTAGACATTCCCCGCAATGCCCTGGTAGTAATAACGGGAGTATCGGGTTCGGGCAAGTCATCTCTGGCATTTGATACCATATATGCCGAAGGTCAGCGTCGCTATGTGGAAAGCCTCTCTGCCTACGCACGGCAATTTCTTGGACGTATGGCTAAGCCAGAGGTTGATCTGATTAGCGGAATCCCCCCGGCAATTGCCATTGAGCAGAAGGTTAATACACGAAATCCCCGCTCTACGGTTGGAACATCAACCGAAATATACGACTACCTTAAGTTGCTCTTTGCCCGAATTGGAAGAACATACTCCCCCGTATCGGGGAAAGAGGTGAAAAAGCATTCTGTCAGCGATGTGGTTAACTTCATCAGCTCCTTTAACGAGGGAACCAAAATGATGCTTTTAGCACCCCTTACACCGAATGGGGATATGAAGCAGAAGCTGGAAGCTCTTGCTCACGAAGGCTTTACACGTGTTGAGGTTGGAAATCAGATAGTTCGGATTGATGAGCAAAAATTCAGGGAGGTGGTTGACCTTTCGGGATCGGAGTTGCGGCTGGTTATCGATCGTTTTGCCGCAGCCGCTGATGATGAATTCCTTAGCCGGTTGGCCGACTCGGTTCAGACTGCCTTTGCAGAGGGGAAAGGCTTTTGCCTGTTGAAAGTTTTCGACGACAATGGGAGCTATAGCCTGGAGCAATTCTCCAGCCTCTTCGAGATGGACGGGATTAAGTTTGAAGAACCCACCGAGCACCTGTTCAGCTTTAATAGCCCTTTGGGTGCTTGCCCTACTTGTGAGGGCTATGGGAAAATTGTAGGAATCGATGAAAATCTGGTCATCCCTAACCGTAGTCTTTCTGTTTACGATGATGCAATTGCCTGCTGGAAGGGTGAAAGTATGAGCTGGTATAAGGATAGGGTTGTGGAAAATGCCAGCCGATACGGAATACCAATTCATAAACCATACTTTCAGCTTTCCGAGGAGCAGAAATCGCTACTTTGGGAAGGAACTCCTCATTTCACTGGAATTAATGACTTTTTCAGAGAGCTGGAGGGAAAAAAGTATAAGATACAGTATCGGGTTTTGCTTTCCCGGTTCATGGGAAAAACTACCTGCCCAACCTGCAGGGGAGGAAGACTTCGTCGTGAGGCAACTTTTGTCAAGGTGAACGGCTATACCATACAGGAATTGGTTGAGATGCCAGTAGCCGACTTGGCGGAAGTTTTCAACAATCTCGAGCTCACCGAACATGAGGTTGGGGTAGCCAAACGAATTCTTATCGAGCTAAAAAATCGCTTGAACTACCTGGTCAACGTGGGGCTTGGATACCTCACGCTCAACCGGCTCTCCTCATCACTGTCGGGAGGTGAATCGCAGCGTATCAACCTGGCCACATCTTTGGGAAGCAGCCTGGTAGGTTCGCTGTATATCCTCGATGAACCCAGCATCGGGCTACATCCTCGTGACACCCACCTGCTCATTGATGTTCTGAAGAAACTGCGTAACATGGGCAATACGGTGGTTGTTGTTGAGCACGATGAGGAAATCATCAGGGCTTCCGATTATATCGTTGACATTGGCCCCTATGCCGGGGTTAACGGAGGCGAGGTTGTTTTCGAAGGACCCATCGAAAACCTTGAAAAAGCCACTCAAAGCCTAACGGCCAACTTTCTTTTAAGCAGGGAGCAAATACCCGTTCCCAGGGTTCGGAGAAAATGGAATAGCTATATTGAGATTTCCGGAGCCCGGGAAAATAACCTAAAGGGTATTGATGTTAAATTTCCGCTTAGCTGTCTGGTTGTAGTTACAGGTGTAAGCGGATCGGGTAAATCGAGCCTGGTGGACGATATTTTATACCCTGCCCTTCTGAAGCAGCTAACGGGTGCTGGTCCCCGTGCCGGACAGTTTGATTCGCTAGGTGGCGACTGGAAGCTAATTTCAGGGGTTGAGCTGGTAGATCAGAATCCAATTGGCCGATCGTCGCGGAGCAATCCGGTTACCTACATCAAGGCATGGGATGAGATTCGTAAGCTTTTATCCGAACAACCCTACGCAAAACGAAATGGGTATAAGCCCGCTCATTTCTCCTTTAATGTCGAGGGTGGACGATGCGAGGAGTGCCAGGGTGAAGGTGTTATTCATGTTGAGATGCAGTTTATGGCCGATTTGACCTTGGTTTGCGAGAGCTGTAAGGGGAAACGTTTTAAGGATGATATCCTGGAGGTGAGGTACAACGGAGCCAACGTTTATGACATTTTAAACATGACGGTTGATCAGGCCATTGAATTTTTTAGCAAGGGGAAAACTTTAACTGAGCAGAAAGTTGTGGATAGGCTAAAACCGCTTCAGGATGTTGGGCTGGGCTACATACAGCTGGGACAATCGTCCAGCACCCTCAGCGGTGGGGAAAGCCAGCGGGTGAAACTTGCCTCTTTCCTTCAAAAGGATGCGTCCATTCGCCCGCTTCTTTTTATTTTTGACGAACCAACCACTGGTCTTCATTTCAACGATATTCGCCAGCTGCTGAATGCCTTTGACGCCCTGCTGGCTAAAGGACACAGCCTGGTCATAGTTGAACATAACCTTGAAGTGATAAAAAGTGCCGACTGGGTAGTAGATTTGGGCCCGGAAGGCGGGCAGGAGGGAGGTTTGCTGGTTTTTGCCGGGACTCCCGAAGATCTTGCTGCCAACGAGGCGTCCCATACGGGTGTATTTCTAAAAAAGAAGCTGAATGGTTAATAAAAAAAGCCGCATGTAGCGGCTTTGTACAGTCTTAGCTGTAGCTACTCGGCCTTCAACCCGAACATGATTGCTACGCAACCACTTGCCAACTCCGAGCCAGAATTTCCCGATGAAGGCACTCTCACCAAAATAATCAGCTGCTGGGTTGCCTCAACCTTGAAGTTCCATGATGTGGCATAGTTATTTTTGGCATTGGAGTATAGCACCCTGCGGTCAACGTCCATCACCAGAAATTCTATTTTAGCCAGGGATTCGGAGCCACAAATTGATATTCTGTATTCCTGGCCTGCATAAAAGGTTTTAAATAGCTCGGCGTCCTCACCCTCGGTTAGAATTGCTGCGTTGTAATTCCCATCATGAACGTACGGAGCCAACTCCAACTTGCAAATTTTTTTTGCAAAGTTTTTACATTGGGCTTGTGTGCTGTGGGGTTGAAGTAGCAGTAGCCCTAGAATAAGAATTGTAGTGGTAAATGATTTCATACCGGAATGTGTTATGCTATGCTGTGTACTTTGTACGCAATTCCTTAACTTTTGTTTTAAGCTTGTTGAAAACATCAGGGTTAACGGTAATGACATTTTTTGAACGCAGGATGGTTGCCCCGTTGTTGCTAGCGGGAACAACTTCAACCCGAGATGCAGAAATTTGAACGTCATAAAATATTTCGCTTAGCTTTTGCATGTCGGAGTAAATTTCCATAACATCAGCGTTTTCGGAATTCTGCTTTAAAAGGCTTAAAACGGTTTCAAGGGAAAACTTCTGATCGGCAATTCTATCCACCAGCTCATTATCCATCTTCTTTTCATCGCTAACCAGCGAGGTGGCCAGGTAAAGCCCCTCCAACCATCCGCCTACCAGAATTATAGATCCAATAGCAACCCGGTCATCTTCCTCCAGGATGGAGTTGGTGTTAAGGAATGTTTCGGATATGGTTTCCATTATTACATCGCGGTTGTTGATGTTTTCTTCAAGCCGTTGAATTACCGAGTTATCAATGGCATTCAGAATGCCTAGCCCATCTGCCATTTTCTTTGATGCATTCATCAGGTTAATCGTGGCCTGGGTTTGATCGAACAGGCTGGCGTAGCTTAAGTCGGTGCTGTAGATTCCCAGGTTTAACGCCATGCTTTTACTGGTGTTGTAGTGCGCAACGTTTTCAACCGGGTTTAGCAGGTCTTCATTGTATACTGCGCCTGACCGTTTTAGTATTAGGGCCGTTTCGAGTGGGGAGGGCAGGGAGTAGAATATTTGCTTAACCGATTGGATGCTTTGAGAAATCACGCTATCAGCGGCAAGTTCATCCTCCGTGACTTTTAACGATTTGTCCGAGGGTTTCTCCGATTTGCAGGCTACCCCGCCTACTATCAGCAGCAGTCCTAATAACTTTACTATTCGCTTGACGAAACCTGTAGCCATATCACCAACTTTTAATTGTCAATTTTACCCACATTTTCAGTAAGTAAAGATAAAATAATTTTTTACTATATTCCTATAGAAATTCATTGTTGAATTCAAATAATTGCAAAAAAGTTGATAACCAGGGTTGATTTTCAACCATTTTGTTGTTTGGATGGAATCAAGCTATGTCGGTCCAGTAAATGCAACATGCAGAAAAATAATTCCTCTGCTTAAGGCTTAAAAAATTTCGGCTACCTCCTTTTTTAGGAAATCAATAGCAAGCGTAGTGGGGTTAGTATCAAGCTCCACGTAGGTTTCAATTATTTTTTGGCTCAAGGCCATGCTGGTTTCGTTGGGGTTTATCCTGTCGGCACAAACGTTGATAAGCTTAATAATGTTCTCCTTGGCATTTTTAACCATCTCCCAGGCTTCCTTGCTTACGTAGAGCTGCTGCGATAGGTTGTGCTCCCATTCAGCCCTTATGGTGCCCAGCAATGCCGTGTGCAGGTCGGAAGCCAGCATCCCTTTTTTTGTAGTTCTTGGCAGCAACGATTCGGGTGATATTCGTTCGAGGAAAAGCACAAGCCTCTCGTAGGCTTGCAGCCTCACTGGGGTGGTTATCTTTATGTTATTAAACATCAGCTCAGATTTCCTGCGGTTGGTTTCGCTCTTAATCATGGCCGATATGGCAAGGTATCCCGCCAGAAAAACCATTAGAGCGGGCAGCACTATCTTCAGAATTTCTGCTAGCATGGGTTAGGATTTTAAGGGAAAGTTTGACTATTTTTGAGTTCTTAAAATTACAAAAAGAATTTTGAATTTATTTTAAATCTATACGGTTATGGAGAAAGTATCTTCTCGAATAGCAGCATTGGAGGAATCTCAAACCATTGCCATGTCGCAAAAATCACGGGAGTTGGCGGCACAGGGAATTGATGTGGTTAACCTCAGCTTGGGTGAACCCGATTTTTTTACTCCCGATTTTATTAAGGAGGCCGCAAAGCGCGCTATTGATGAGAACTTTTCGTTTTACCCCCCGGTTTCGGGGTACAAGGACTTGCTGGAGGCGATATGCGGAAAGCTGAAGCGGGAGAATGATCTTACCTTTACCCCCGACCAGGTTGTTGTTTCGGCTGGTGCTAAGCATAGCCTGTCAAATGTGCTAATGTGCGTTGTTGAAAAGGATGATGAAGTGGTTGTCCCAGCACCCTACTGGGTTAGCTACGTTGAGCTTATTAAGCTGGCCGAAGGGCGGAGCGTTATAGTTCCAACCACCATTGAGAATGATTTTAAGATTACCCCTCAGCAGCTTGAGGCTGCAATAACTCCAAAAACCAGGGCATTTCTCTTTTGCTCCCCTTCAAACCCCACAGGAAGCGTTTACTCCAAGGCTGAACTTGAGGCCATTGCCAGGGTTATTGAGCAGCACCCAAATATCATAGTAATTTCCGATGAAATTTACGAGCATATCAACTTCGTGGGAAAACATGAGAGCATTGCCCAGTTTGATAGCATTCGCGACAGGGTGGTCATCATTAACGGGGTGTCGAAAGGCTACGCCATGACCGGTTGGCGGATTGGATTTTCTGCGTCGGCTAAATGGATAGCCAAGGCTGCTGCCAAGCTACAGGGACAACAAACTTCGGGAGTATGCACCATTGCCCAAAAAGCTGCCACTGCTGCCTTTAACTCCGATGGTCAAACCACCCGCCAAATGTGCGAGGCGTTTAAAAGACGCCGCGACCTGTTTGTAAAGGGAATTTCGGGTATCAACGGTTTCAAAATAAATGTTCCTCAGGGCGCATTCTACCTCTTCCCCGACATTACGCACTTCCTGGGTTTGCACTTTAATGAGCAGGTTGTTGCTACTGCTGACGATTTTGCCATGTATCTGCTAAACAACGCTCATGTTGCTGTTGTATCGGGCTCGGCTTTTGGTTCGCCCTACAATATTCGTTTGTCCTATGCTACGTCTGACGAAAAACTTAGCATGGCTGTTGAGCGCATTGCCCAGGCTGTTAAGCTACTACGCTAGCAACTTGTTGAGCTTATTCAACCTAAAACTGATTTAACTTGAGCCAACCCCAGCTAAAGACTTTTTCCAGAAGATGGCTGCCTATAGTTTTGGCATTAGCAGGATTGTTTGTGGGCTTTTTGGTGCTTTACCGCTATGTTACTACTTTCCGTGTTGACAATGTTGCGTTAACGCACGATACATACTTGTACATACCCACCGGATCCGATTTTGATGAAGTTGTTAGGGACATGGAAGGTAAGGGTCTCCTAAAAAACGTTGGTAGCTTTATAAAAGTCTCCAGGAAGATGGGTTACGACCTGCATGTTAAGCCAGGACGGTACCGTGTAACTCCTGACATGAGCAACCAAAAGCTGGTGAACAAGCTTTTAATGGGAGCGCAGGACCCAGTGAGGGTTACATTTCACAATATCAGAACCAAGCAGCAGCTCTCGGGACGAATTTCCAAACAGCTGGAGGCTGATTCGCTTTCCATTTTGACCATGCTGAGGTCGCAGGTTGATGCCATGGCATTCGGATTTGATACTGCAACCATAATGGCCATGTTTATTCCAAACACCTATGAATTCTACTGGAATACCGATGCCAACGACTTTTTTACAAGGATGAAAAAGGAGTATGAAAGTTTCTGGACACCTGAACGCGAGCAGAAAGCCTATCGGCTTGGGATAACAAGGGTAGATGTTTCTATATTGGCCTCAATTGTTGAGGAGGAAACCAGAATGGTAACTGAAATGCCTGTTATTGCAGGAGTTTACATTAATAGGCTGCATAGGGGAATCCCCCTTCAAGCCGATCCAACCGTTAGGTTTGCCCTTGGCGATTTTTCCATCAGAAGAATTCTTTCCAAACACCTTCAACTCGATTCGCCCTATAACACGTACAAGTACAAGGGACTTCCACCAGGTCCAATTAGATGTCCCTCCATTAGAGCTATTGACGCTGTGCTAAATGCCGAGAAACATAGCTATCTCTACTTTTGTGCAAAGCCTGATTTTTCGGGCTACCATGTTTTTGCCCGAACTCTCATGGAGCATAACCGGAATGCAGAGGCATACCGCAGGGCATTGAATAGGGAAAAAATTTTCAGGTAGCTTTGCTGCCAGAAATCTCCATGCGTTTGCTAACTTGCATCCATGTTTCTAATTCTAAAACCTACAGCAATGAAACAGCTAATTACACCAATTCTTGTATGCCTTAGCGGAATCCTCCTGGCCCAACCTGCCGAGGTTTTAACCTTAAATAAACCCTCATTATCCAGAGGGAAAAACATTATGGAGGCCCTAGCCAGCAGAGCTTCCGCCACCGAATTTACATCCGATGAGTTATCCCTGCAGGATATTTCCGATTTGCTTTGGGCTGCAAACGGCATTAACCGACCCGAAATTGGGAAAAAAACGGCACCTTCTGCAACAAACTCTCAGGATATAGACGTTTATGTGGTTACTTCAAAAGGAGCCTATATCTATGAACCTGTACAGCATCAGCTAAAGCTGGTTAATGCTGGAGATTTTAGGGAGTTAGTGGCTGGCCGTCAGAAGAACTTTGCCAACGCTCCGCTATTCTGTATTATGGTTTCGGATATCTCACGATTCCGGGGTAATGATGATTCTCAGAAAATGAGGTGGGCTGCAATGGATGCCGCCATTGTTTCGCAAAACATTAACATATTTTGCTCTGGGGTGGGCTTGAGAACAAGAACCAGGGCTTTTATGGAAGCAGATAAGCTACGTGAGGCGCTAAAACTTACCCCCTCACAGTTCCCAATGCTAAATAATCCGGTGAGCAATTAGGCATATTGTAGAGTTCCTAACGCAATTTTGCTTGTTTACCATCTGGAATTTTATAATACTGACATTACTGAACCCTGATGTGCGGGAAACTTTCAGCAGATAAAAACTTATCATCAAATCAGCAACCAGAACAAGTTATGTTTTGAGCACTTGCTGCAACTTTTTTAATTTTGAGCAGGGTAAAAGTTTACACTATACATGGTTAAATTTGCAAGCAGTTCTATGTTTCGTTTCGTAAAGATACTTCTAACCCTGGTTGCTGTTTTACTGGCTGAGATTACTTTTGCCCAGAAATTCTTTGAGGTCGAAAAAGTTGAGGATGCCCGGGTTAAATTTTATGCGGTTGATGACCCCAAGGATGCCGATCTGCTGTTCTGCATTATCTATGAGGAAAAATTGATTACTAAGGCCGGCATTATGATGGAGGTGGAAACGCCCAGGGAGGCGCAAGTGCTCATTATTTTTGTTGACGATCCGGCTCTTGCCGACATTAAGGTTTGGCTGGTTGAAAAACCGGAGGAGGTGGTGTGGAAAAACGAATCGAAACGAAAGTTGCTTTCTGTTGGTGGGCTCAAGTAATGATGGGGGCTACTTTTTTTTAATTTGAAGTAATAGCGGTGCAGGTAATCTCGAACCATAAACTATCAATTTCCTATATGAACGATCAACACCGATACAACCAACGGGGAGTTTCAGCATCAAAGGAGGATGTTCATAACGCAATAAAAAATCTGGATAAGGGCCTATACCCTAAGGCTTTTTGTAAGGTTGTTCCCGATATTTTAGCTGGCAATCCGGATTACTGCCTGGTGATGCATGCCGATGGGGCAGGAACAAAGTCGTCGTTGGCCTATGCATACTGGCGCGAGACTAATGATATGTCGGTTTGGAAGGGAATAGCTCAGGATGCTGTTGTGATGAATTTAGACGACCTGCTTTGTGTAGGCGTCACGGATAACATACTTCTCTCCTCTACTATTGGCCGGAATAAGAACCTTATTCCCGGCGAAGTCATTTCTGCGATAGTTGAGGGAACCGCTCAATTTTGCGAGGAGATGCAAAAATATGGTATCCACATAACGCTTACGGGTGGAGAAACAGCCGACGTAGGCGACTTGGTCAGAACCGTAATTGTTGACTCTACCGTTATTGCCAGGCTGAAGCGAGCGGAGGTAATATCTAACAGTAACATTCAGGATGGAGATGTTATCATCGGCCTATCATCGTGTGGCAAGGCTAATTATGAACAGGAGTACAACGGAGGCATGGGTAGCAACGGGCTCACCTCTGCCCGCCATGATGTTTTTAGCAGCTACCTGGCCGATAAGTATCCCGAAACATTCGATCCGTCAGTTCCTCGCGAGTTGGTGTACAGTGGTAGCTTTAAGCTCACCCAGATGGTTGATGAAGTCGGAATTACTGCCGGAAAGCTGATGCTTTCACCTACAAGAACCTATGCCCCTGTTGTGAAAGAGGTTCTTGACAGCTACCGTCCTGTGATTCATGGCCTTGTGCATTGCTCGGGAGGAGCTCAAGCTAAAGTGCTCAACTTCGTTGATAACCTACACGTGGTTAAGGATAACCTTTTTCCCATTCCTCCTTTGTTTAGGATTATCCAAAGCGAGTCGAATACATCGTGGAGGGAAATGTACAAAGTTTTCAACATGGGGCACCGATTTGAAATATACGTTTTCCCTGAATTTGCCGATGATATTATTGCCATTTCTAAGGATTTTGGCGTAGATGCAAGGGTTGTTGGCTACTGTAGCAGCTTTCAGGGGAAAAAGCTAACAATTAAATCAGAAAAAGGTGAATTTTACTACTAGAAAGTGGTGTTTGAGCTCTTTTGAACGTGAAGAATAAAATTTTTGTTTAGCCCTCTCCGTGCTTGCTGTTATTAGTCATTCAATCAGCTGTTTACCACATTATTAAAAAGGTGTATTATACCCTGCACCAAAGATCTGAACGTCACAGTAATATCAACCTTGCACCTTGTTGGGTAAAGCATTATGAGTGGTGGAAGAATACTCGCTTTCTAAATTTATGCTTACCTTTGCGCATTATATTACCAGTCTATGTCCGACAATACAATTACCAGGAAGCTAGAAGGAGTAAGGCAAAAGTTCGAAGAAATTGGGCAGAAAATAACCGATCCGGCCGTAATGGCCGATATGAAAAAATTTGTAAGCCTGAATAAGGAGTACAAAGCGCTAGAACCCTTAGTTGCTGCCTACGAAAAGTACAAGAATATACTGAGCAACATCGAATCGTCCCGGCAAATACTTAGCTCCGAAAAGGATGAGGAGCTGCGAGAAATGGCCAAGGAGGAACTCGATGCCCTTACCCAGGAGCAGGAAAAGCTGGAGGAAGAGATAAAATTATTACTGCTCCCGGCTGACCCTGAAGACTCCAAGAATGCCGTGATGGAGATACGCGCCGGAACAGGTGGCGACGAGGCCAGTATTTTTGCCGGCGACCTTTTCCGCATGTACACCAAGTTTTTTGAACGGAAGGGTTGGAAGTACGAGGTTACCAGCTCTTCGGAGGGTACGGTTGGTGGTTACAAAGAGATTGTGATGAGTGTTACCGGAAACGGCGTATATGGCATTTTGAAGTACGAATCGGGTGTACATCGGGTGCAAAGAGTCCCACAAACCGAAACTCAGGGAAGAATTCACACATCAGCAGCCACTGTTGCTGTGCTTCCCGAGGCTGAAGAGTTCGATATTGACCTTAAAATGGAGGATATCCGAAAGGATATTTTTTGCTCTTCGGGTCCGGGTGGTCAAAGCGTTAATACAACCTATTCCGCCATTCGTTTAACCCATATTCCCAGTGGAATTGTTGTTCAATGCCAGGACCAAAAATCACAGCTTAAAAACTTTGACAAGGCGTTGGCCGAGCTACGTACCCGCTTGTATAACCTTGAGTACCAAAAGTACCTCGACAACCTTTCGTCCAAGCGTAAAACCATGGTTTCAACCGGCGACCGATCGGCTAAAATCCGAACCTACAACTACCCGCAGGGACGAGTTACCGATCATAGGATAAACCTTACCCTTTACAACCTCTCTGCCATCATGGATGGAGATATTCAGGAGCTAATTGACAAGCTTCAGCTAGCTGAGAATGCCGAAAGGCTAAAAGCCGAATCAACAGACTAACCAGTAGCCAGAATGACTCCCGAACAGCTATTCGACCAGATAAGATTGAAACGGAGTTTCCTATGTGTGGGGTTGGACACGGAGCTTACAAAAATTCCCGAGTTCCTCCTTACCAAGGATGACCCGATTTTTGAGTTTAACAAGGCAATTGTTGATGCCACTCACGATTTGGCCATTGCCTATAAGCTGAATCTGGCGTTCTACGAGGTGCATGGTGCTACCGGATGGAATAGCCTGGTTAAAACCATCAAGTACATTCGACGCTTCTACCCCTCAATGTTCATCATTGCCGATGCCAAACGGGGCGATATTGCCAGCACTGCACGCATGTATGCAAATGCCTACTTTAAAAGTCTGGATTGTGATGCGGTTACCGTTTCGCCATACCTGGGTCACGATTCCGTTACGCCATACCTGAATTTTGAGGGCAAGTGGACTATCCTGTTGGCCATCACCTCCAACGATGGCTTTCGCGATTTTCAGCTGGCCGTTAACAGGGATACAGGTAACTTTATGTTTGAGGATGTTGTTGCCAAGTCGTTGCAGTGGGGCAACGAGGCTAATATAATGTACGTGGTTGGGGCAACTCATCCCGAGTATTTCGCCGCTGTACGAAAAATTGTTCCTAACCATTTTCTGCTTGTCCCGGGTGTTGGGGAACAGGGTGGTAGCCTCGAAAAGGTTGCCGAACATGGTTTAAATAACCGCTGCGGGTTAATTGTTAATTCTTCAAGGGGCATTATTTATGCTGATATTACCAGCCGATTTACGAGCGCAGCTAGAGCGCGTGCCCTAAAGCTGCAGCAGCAGATGGAATCTATTTTAACTGCGGCAAAACTTGTTTAGCCCTTTTTCATTTTACACGTTGGTAGATATTCAATGCTCTACAGCCACAATACGGATTTTTTACTTTACAAGCAGGGCAGAAAACCATCTCCAGAACTCCCTGTGAAAATTTTCACCGGATTCCCCAGGATAAAGGTTCAAGTACGATTGGCCTGACTGTTGGTTTGGGGTAATCAAAAACAGCTCATTCCTGTCGTACAGAAGTGATGCCTCGGGGTGAAACTGAACACCAACCACGTTTTTATACTTGATATGGCGTATTGCCTCCACCACTTTACCGTCAGCTGAATATCCTGCTACCCTAATGTTGTCGCCAAGCATTTTCAAACACTGGTGGTGGCTACTAAGCACAAAGGGCTTTTTACCGGCAGCTATTGAGCTGAACAGCTCATCCGAAAACTCTACCTGATGAAAAGTTCCACCGAGAAGCTGTTCTTCGTAACCATAGCTGCAGTTGTAGTTACGGTGCTGCTGGTTGATTTCCTGTGCCAGCACCGATTCAACAGTTGAAAGGTGGTAGATATCGGTTGGAATATCCTGGTAAAGCGTTCCTCCGGCTGCCACGTTAATGCTCTGCATTCCCAGGCAAATTCCCAGCACAGCAAGGTTTGAGCTATCAGCCAGCAGCGGCTTAAAAAGGGTATCACGCCTTCCACCCAGTAAGTGGAAGAGCAAGGAAATTTCCATGCTATGCCTTTCCGGGTCGGTTATTTGGGTTAGCAGGCTGGTGGGCTCATTATATATTGAAGGCGGTATATCGGGACCTCCGGTAAAAATTATACCAGCACATGTGCTTACTAGCTTCTCAAATATTCCGCTACAGGCGTTACGGTGAAATATGCTGTCCGGTGTGATTTCGGGTTTTATGGGCAGAAGATAAAAGTAGTCAATGGCGTTCTCAGCAATGTACTGCTGCGAGAGGGCATAATCGTAATTTTCTCCACTGTGGTAAATTCCAACAATTCTTGTACTGTTTGGCAGTACAAGGAGGCCGTTTTTCACCAGCTTGTCGAATGTTTTGATGGTGCTAACGGTTGGGTGGGTGATAATAAGCGATTTACCATCCTTTGAGCAAAGCTCTTCAACTCCAA
>DCDD01000149.1 GCA_002316235.1 Bacteroidales bacterium UBA1064 | reverse complement strand
TGATTCTGCTGGTATTGAAGCTGGTTTCGTTCGATTCGAAAGCAGTGTTTACAACCTCGCCATGGCTTCCATGCTCAGCTGGGCCAACACTCACCATATCCTCATAAAGCTGATCGATAACTTGGTTGTTAGCATCAAGGAAAAACACCTGTGCCCTGCCACCCAACGGAAATTGATTCCAGATATTTGTTCTAACCATCAGGTATGTAATAGAATCGCCACGGTTGTAAACTTCGGTCAGGTTAAGGGGAATGGTATCGGCAACGTAAACAAATCCATAGGTAGCCCATTGTGGAACATCTTCTGAAAGATTGACCACTGGTATTCCAAGAGTTTGAAGGGTTTTAGTAAGCGACACACCGCCTTCCCCAAGCGGAACCGAAAGCGAAGGGCTAAGGGTAGCGCTTGTAGGAAACGGCTCAACATTCTTTGTGCAACCGTTAAGCATGGATGCAGCAGTCAAGATAATCAGCTCAACAGCACCAGCGGGCTTCATAATATCGAAATTTTTTAAACTACGTGTAAGCTACAAAATTTTAACCAAAATTACACTTCGTGAATTTAAAGATTTCAGGCTAGTAAACAACTATCTGCTATTTTTGCTCGTTGAGTTTCCTTTCAAATCCCAAGTGAATATCTAACCGTCTCAAAACAATAAATTAAAATGAGTAATTTTGGAGGTTTGATTAGGCTGGCAGGTCGGCATGGTAAATAATTTCTTTTTTGGAGCACAAGAGCACAGAGACACCATTTTCTGGGTTAAAACCCACAAAGGAATAGTTCGAGGTTCGGTTGATAGGGCAAACTCGGCATTTACCCCCGAGCGCATGGGAGCGATGTGGATAAGACACCCCGACAGCTATTTACCAACCAGGAATATTCTGGAAGTTTTGACAATTCTTTTACTGGTAGCCCACCTCATTTTTTAATGGTAATTTCCCAGATGGCAGACATCATACATCTATTACCCGATTCAATTGCCAACCAGATTGCTGCAGGCGAGGTGGTTCAACGTCCCGCTTCGGTAGTTAAGGAGTTGTTGGAGAACTCCATTGATGCGGGGTGCAAGGCCATTCAGCTCATAGTAAAGGATGGTGGAAAAACTTCGATTCAGGTGGTGGACGATGGTATTGGGATGTCCGAAACCGATGCGCGCCTTTGCTTCGAGCGTCATGCCACTTCAAAAATTAAGGATGCGGCCGATTTATACAGCATTCGAACAATGGGCTTCAGGGGCGAAGCCCTGGCTTCAATTGCGGCAGTAGCTGAAGTTGAACTCCGTACACGCAGGTTGTCCGACGAGGTTGGCTCAATGGTTCAGGTAGGCGGATCGGAATTCGTTGCCCAACAACCGGTGAGCTGCCCTGTTGGTTCGACTCTTACTGTTAAAAACCTTTTCTACAACGTACCGGCACGCCGGAAGTTCCTTAAAAGCAACTCGGTGGAGCTGAAGCATATCATATCTGAATTTCAGCATGTTGCCCTTGCCTTTCCGGAGATTTCCATGAGTCTATCGCATAATGGCTCGGAGATTTACAAGCTTGCCCCATCAAACCTGAAGCAGCGCATTGTGAACCTTTTCGGAAAGTCCATCAGCTCGCAGCTGGTTGATTGCGTTGCGGAAACCTCTATTGTTGCAATTAGCGGTTACATTGGTAAGCCAGAAAGTGCCCGGAAGAGCCCGGGTGAACAGTTTTTCTTTGTCAACGGGAGGTTCATGAAAAGTCCCTTCCTCCACAAGGCAGTGGTAAATGCTTACAACCGCCTGCTACCAGCAAACAGCATCCCCTCCTACTTTATTTACTTCAGGGTTGACCCGGGTTCTATTGATGTAAACATTCACCCTACCAAAACGGAGGTTAAGTTTGAGGATGATGGTGCAGTATGGCAGATTGTCCATGCAGCTGTAAGAGAGGCACTGGGGAAATTTGCTGTGGCCCCCTCCATTGACTTCAGCTCCGACCCTGGGTTCAGCATTCCCCATTTCCCCAAAGATTCACCGGTTGAACTCCCTGAAATTGAGCTTAACCCTAATTTTAACCCGTTTGAGGATGAAGGAGCCAGGTTTGCCCAGAGGACAAGGGAACACAACTTTACCCCGCAGCAACCGGTTAAAGGATGGGAGCAACTTTATCAGGACGTCAACCCCAACTTTAACTTTGAGCCCAAACAAACAGCCGTCCAAACATTCGCCTCAAAGGGTTTTGACGACTCAGTTGCCGAAAATACTGGCAGGTTCTTTCAAATTAAGGGAAAGTACATCATCACTGCAGTTAAATCGGGGATGCTGGTGGTTGATCAGAAAAGAGCACACGAGCGTATCCTCTACGAGCAATTCTACAAAAATCTTAACCTTGAAAAAAATGTAGCCCAGCGCGAGCTTTACCCTCAAACCATCGAGCTAAACCCGCAAGACTTTGAGACTATCATCACTAACCAGGAAAATTTCCTACGCCTGGGTCTGGATATTAGCAATTTAAACCATAACACCATAAGCATTAACAGCTTACCCGGTAACACGCGGATAACCGACCCCGCACTTTTCCTCGAAAACCTGCTGGCAATTATTAACGAAAATGAAGCCCTACCCTTCGACAGCGCAAAGGAGAAAATTGCTCTATCCATGGCTAAAGCTGCTGCAGTGGGCTACGGCAAGCGGCTCTCGGAATCGGAAATGCAGGAGGTGGTTGACCAGCTCTTTGCCTGCAGGGAACCAAACTATACCGCCGACGGCAAAAAAACTATTGCTCTTATTGAAATGAGCGAGTTTGAAAAATGGCTTAAGTAGCTCAAAAACCTTAATCATTATTTCATGTTTAACTTGTAACGGGTTTTAACCCTTTAAATTTTTAAAAAAAATGAGTTTAAGTAGAAGCGGATTTCTAAGCAGCATACCCCCGGTAGTAAAAAATCTTATTTTGATTAATACTGTAATTTGGCTGGTTACCTGGATGTTGCAACGTTACGGGGTCGATTTGAATGCCATGCTGGGGCTTTACACACCGGGGTCGCCTCACTTTAAACCCTACCAGGTGGTTACCCACATGTTCATGCACGGCGGTTTTACCCACCTGTTTTTCAACATGTTTGCCCTGTGGATGTTCGGTAGAATACTGGAACAGGTCTGGGGCGGTAAAAGGTTTTTGCTATACTACATGGTTACCGGACTTGGAGCTGCTGCCGTTCACTCGCTTGTTAACTACCTGCAATTCTCCTCTATTCAGGCAGATTCTATTGCCATGCTCAATACGCTTTCGCCCGATACCTTCGCCGCGTTTGTTACCAAGCACTTTCCCGAGTTCTACAACAGTATTTACTCCGACTTTCTAGATAAGTGGTTCCAGAATCCAAGCAACCCGATTATGATTGATCAGGCCCAGCAGCTAAGCCAACAGCTTCTTTCCCTGCAGCTGAATATTCCTACGGTTGGCGCATCGGGTGCTGTTTATGGAGTGCTGCTTGCATTCGGAATGCTTTTCCCCAACACCGTTCTGATGATTCTGTTTCCCCCCATCCCCATTAAAGCCAAATGGATGGTTATCCTTTACGGCGGACTTGAGCTGTTCCTTGGACTTACGCAAGCCGGAAGTAACATTGCCCACTTTGCCCATCTTGGTGGAATGATTTTTGGCTTTTTCCTGATAAAATACTGGCAATCGAGAAAAAATGTTTTCTACTAGTTATTGAAAAATTGTAGAAAACAACCAATGGGCTACCCTTATAGTTTAGTAAATTGAAAATATTTGCTTATGAGCAAATATGCCATTGTTGCAACCCTAACATGCTAACAGCTTTTACCACTCTCAAAAGTTGCTGCTTGGATATTTCGACCAAAACTTATAAATTTACACTACCAGCTACACAACATGAGCATTTCGAAAGAAATAAAAGATTCCTTCAGGTTTGGCAGCAGCCTTACCCAGCTGATCTACATTAATCTGGCAATCTTCCTGATCTATAGCCTTGTTAGGGTAATCATGTTCATAGGTGGCACACAGCCGGGCAGCAGCTACGCCCACTGGCTTGCCGTTCCCGCAGGTTTACACCAGCTACTTTCTCGACCGTGGACGCTGCTAACCTACATGTTTTTCCACG
The DNA here is from genome assembly GCA_002316235.1 of Bacteroidales bacterium UBA1064. Lineage (GTDB taxonomy): Bacteria > Bacteroidota > Bacteroidia > Bacteroidales > Tenuifilaceae > UBA1064. The sequence goes on along the minus strand of DCDD01000149.1, from coordinate 12,231 downwards.
AAAATTTCTTGCACATACTATTCAACCTGCTGTGGTTGTACTGGTTTGGAAGGTTGTTTCTACAGCATCTCTCGCAAAGGCAGCTGGTGGGAGTTTACCTCCTGGGAGGCATTACGGGAGCAATATTTTTTATCGCAGCCTACAATATTCTACCGGTATTCAGGGCTATATCGTCCGAAGCTATGGCTCTTGGAGCATCGGCATCGGTTTTGGCAGTTGTTATAGCGGTTTCAACCCTTAAGCCCAACAATTCAATTTACATCCTCTTTCTGGGTGAAGTAAAGTTGAAGTACCTGGCGCTGGCCACCATAATCATCGACATCATCAGCATTCCGGTTTCAAACCCCGGTGGGCACATCGCTCACCTGGGAGGAGCGGTATTCGGCTTCTCCTTCATCAAGCTGCTTAACAGGGGAACTGATTTGACAAAATTTCTCAACATTTTCAGCCGGGTGAAAAAACCCAAAGCCCATCGGAGCAAAAATCTCAAGGTTTCCTACCGCCGACCCGAAACCGACTACGAGTACAACCGCCGAAAGGCCAACGAGCAAAAATCTATCGATCGGATTCTCGACAAAATAGCCAAATCAGGCTACGACAGCCTGAGCAAGGAGGAAAAGGAAACCCTGTTTCGAATGAAAAACGACTCGGTGAACTAGCATGGCCAAGGGCGGAATTCTACATAAAGTAATTGTTGCAGCAAACATTTTGTTTGCGCTAGGTCTGCTATTCTGCTATGCGTCGGTTTACATCAACCCCGCCCGGTTTTGGATACCTGCCATTGTAGGCCTATTCTACCCATTTTTCCTGCTTGCCAACATAGCCTTCCTGACCTACTGGATCATTGTATGGAAAAAAGAGCTGTTAATTTCGCTACTCGCCATTCTGCTAGGAATAAATCACCTTAGCGCTTTTGTCCAGCTACGCCCTGGCAACAAGCATGAGTCGGCTGTCCCCTCCATCAGGTTGATTTCATACAATGTAAACCTGTTCAGGCTCTACCCATGGTCTAAACTTCCGCCCTCATATGATGGGGTGATTCGCTACATCGGCAGCAACAACTTCGATATAGCCTGCCTTCAGGAGTTTTACACAGTAAGCACTAAATTTTCGGAGGCCGATGCTAAAAGGAAGCTGGGCATGCGCTCCAAGATTGGGTATATCATTCAAAATAGCCGTTCGGCATACGGTCTGGCAATCTTTTCAAGATTTCCGATAGTAAATTCGGGTGAAATTAAATTTGAGAACACCCTCAACTCGTCCATCTATGCCGACGTTAAAATCAACGGCGATACCGTGAGGGTTTACAACCTTCACCTGCAATCGCTCAGGCTTAAGGAGCACAACTTTAACTTTCTGCTAAATAATGAATTAAGGCAGGGGAATGACCGGTATGACGAAATTATGGATTTGGCTTCGAGGCTAAGAATCGCTTTCATCAAGCGTTCCCAGCAGGTTGAGCTGGTTAACCGGCACCTGAAAAACTGCCCTTATCCGGTTATTCTTTGTGGCGATTTTAATGATACCCCCGTTTCATACACCTACAGGGAGCTCACGGGTAAGCTGCATGATTCGTTTAAAGAGGCAGGTGCCGGAATGCTAAATACCTATGCCGGCATTCTACCTTCGTACCGTATAGACTACATCCTGCATTCGCCTGAATTCAAAACTTTAAAATTTTCAAGCCCGCGTCTTAACCTTTCCGACCACTACCCTGTTTGTGCAAATTTTACCCTTACCCATTAGACTGATCCAGCCAGGGCAGATGGTCGAGATCTGCATTTCCACCTGAGACAATTATACCAACTCGTTTTCCCCTAAAAGCCTCTGGGTGCTCAGCTATAACGCCCACCGGAACAGCTGATGAGGGTTCAACCACAAGCTTCATACGCTCCCAGATTAACCGCATGGCGTTTACTATACCCTTCTCGGATACCGTAAAAATGCCATCGCACTTCGACCGGAGAATGGAGTAGGTAAGCGGGCAAAGCGAGGTGAGGAGCCCATCGGCAATGGTGGATGGACTGAGCGAAGGGTAAATTTTCCCATCACGAAGCGACCGAAAGGCATCATCAGCATTGATTGGTTCGGCTCCGAACACTTTCACGTGCGGGTATTGCCCCTTTATAAAGGTTGCTGTGCCGCTGAGCAATCCGCCACCACCAACCGGTGCTATAACCACATCCAGGTTGGGCATTTCATCGAGCAGCTCCAACGCAGCTGTTCCCTGCCCACAGATAACGTTTATGTTGTTGTAGGGGTGAATGAGGGTTGCACCGGTTTGCTGCTGAACAACCCTAAGCGTTTCCTCCCTGTCCTGCTGCGTTGATCGGCAGTAGGTAATGATACCTCCGTAACCGGCTACTGCTTTTTTCTTAATAGCAGGGGCATTTTCGGGCATCACAATATAGGCCGGAATACCTCTATTTGCAGCAGCAAGCGCAAGGGCAGCCGCATGGTTGCCTGAACTGTGGGTTGCAACCCCTTTTCTAGCCTCCTCATCATTCAACTTTAAAACTGCATGGGTTGCACCCCTGTACTTAAATGCTCCGACTTTTTGAAAGTTCTCACACTTAAAAAAGAGTGTTGCTCCCAGAAGAGCATTTACACTCGCCGACGAATGAACCGGAGTATGCTTCACCTTATCCTTTATCAGCTCATAGGCCGAAACTACGTCGGAAGCTTCTGGTTGGCAGCAGCTTGAATTCTCCTCACTCATTTTTCTTGATTTTTTAACTCGTTTGATTTTCCCGCCATAAAGACGTTATACTTTTCCATTATTTTTTGATGTATCTCGTAATCAGTAGCCTGCAGGAGGAACTCATCGCTGAAGTCTAAATAACCGATAAACTCGTAAAGTTCCTTATCCCTCAGGCCTGTAAGCTTCTGGACAAGCCCGGGATTAAATTTTTCATCTATTACCCTCCGGGTTTTCTCCCTCTCCAGCTGTTCTGCCAACTTCTCATTCTGCTTGGCATACCAATCCTTACCAAAAGCAATCCCCGAAGCCATGGTGGGTGTATTTTTTAAATCCATCTTCTTTACAACGCCAAACAGGTATTTTTCAATCACCTCTAGCTGCTTATCATCCCTGGTCTTAGGAATATTTAGGTTAATCACACCTCTAAGAAACCTTTCGTAGGTCGAAAACTTGGTGATTTTAACCTCGTTCAACTCATACACCCTGGGTTTTAGCTTTATCTCATAAAATGCAGAATCGGCTTTAAATTGCCCAACGCAAATCAACTCTTGAGTATAGTATCCAATTGCAGAAATTTTAAGCTTATCGCCAAAGTGTATCGGCAAATAGCTGTAACCCAGCAAATCGGAAATACTTCCCCAGTTGTAGGTTAAATTCAGTATGTAGGCTCTTTCAACAGGTTCCCGGGTGTTTGCATTGATAACCCTGAAGTGAACAATGCTAAGCGTATCAAAGGGTAGTAGCTTTTCCTGGCTGAATGATACTTTGCAGAAAACCACAAAGAAAATAAGCACCCATATTTTACGAAAACCAACCAAGCTATCATTTTTCCCAAAAATAGCGTAATATTTAATTATTAAAAGTGATGCGGCAGCTTCGGTTAACTTTTTTTAACGCCATCAATTTACTGGGATGAATTTCGAGAAAATCCAAACAGGTAAGAAAAATTGAAAAGTGCCAAGAAAACTCCTAAACATAAACCGTGAATCCTTTATCCATGAATTATATCATCAAATCTATTAACAGGCTCATATCATTTCAGGTATTTTTCGAGCCAGCAATCCATTTCCCAAATGGTGTGAAAAACCGACTGCCTAGCTCTGTAGCCATGACTTTCGTATGGAAGCATTACCAGCCTGGCTGTTCCACCGTGTCCTTTTATAGCGGCAAACAGCCGTTCGCTCTGTAGCGGGAATGTTCCGCTATTATTATCGTTTTCGCCATGAATTAGCAAAAGGGGCTCATTAATTTTATCGGCGTGCATGAAGGGAGACATACGATTGTAAACCTCAGGGGCTTGCCAGTAGGTTCGCTCCTCGTTCTGAAAGCCAAATGGGGTAAGGGTTCTGTTGTAAGCCCCGCTGCGGGCAATTCCGGCTGCAAAAAGATCGGAGTGGGCAAGCAGGTTGGCAGTCATAAAAGCACCGTAGGAATGGCCGCCAATTGCCACCTTTTGGGGGTTAGCCACTCCCATGCCCACCAGCGTATCCACTGCTGCCTTCGCATTCTCTACCAGCTGTTCAATGAAGGTATCGTTGGGTTCACCGCCATTTCTGGCTACTATTGGCATTGACATGTTATCGAATACCGCATACCCACGCACAACCCAAAGTATAGGCGACAAAACAGACGGCCGGATAAACCGATAGGGCGAACCGGTTACCTGTCCGGCAAAATCGGCACTTAGGAACTCCTGAGGATAAGCCCACATGAGGGTGGGTAGCGTTCTGGTTCCCTTTTCGTAGCCAGCGGGCAGGTAGAGTGTCCCGGTCAGGGTAACCCCATCGGGACGTCGGTAGGTAACCAGCTCCTTGTGCACTCCATGCAAGCCAGGATATGGGTCAGGGAAATTGGTAAGCTGTACCAGCTTCTGCCTCTTGATATCACGGATGAAGAAGTTGGGCTGCCTGTTAACCGATTCCTGGGAGGTAACAATACGCGAGTTATCCATATCGTAAAAACCGATAAAGTACTCGTAGAGCGGGGCATGGCATTGCCACAGCCTTTTCACGCCTAGGTTTTTTAAGTTTATTTCGTCTAAAAAGGGCATATCGCCCTCGGGCGAAGAGCCTTTACCGCTAAGGTAGAGTTTTGTCCTGCTGCTGTTGGTTTGTAGCACGCTGAACCCATTAGCGTTATTTACCATTACAAGTTGTCCCGGATCGGTGTAGGCATCCTCCCACGACCTATCCCAAAGTACCCTTGGCCTATCGGTTGGTGCCGAAGGATTAAATAGGGAAGCGGTTTGCCTTCGGCTACTCCACCAACGGCCGTAAGCAACCGCAAGGTTACTCCATCCCCAGCTAATTGAGGAGAAACGTGTTTCAAGTTCAACCAATTTTACCGGTTCGCCTCTAAACGGGGCATCAAGCGAGTAAACTACATCGCGAATTTTAACATCCCGGTGTGGATCGCCGTCGTCCTGAGCCTCCACCCACACAATGGTTGAAGGAACATCCGAACGCCACTGCATCTCCCTTTTCCCCTTACGAGCAGCGCTGAATCCCGATGGTATGTCATCGGCAAGAGGTTGTTCGGCTAATCGCTTTACCAAATGCCCATCCGCGTTCCATATATGGCAGAGCCTTGGAAAATATTGCGCCGGAACAATGTATGAAAATGGCCTTACAACCTGCTCCACGTAGATATAGCTACCATCGGGCGATGGCTCAACTTGTGAAATTATGCCCGGGTTACCCACCTCGGAAGCCTCTCCAAGTAAATTTACCCTGTAAAGCTGCGAAGTGGCGTAGTACTCAAACAACTCCTCGTCGGCAGGTGATTTGAGCAAGTCCTGAAATGTCCTCACCTGAGACTTCTGTCCCGTAGCTTGCTGCACCGATGGACCCAAGGGCAACTTTTCCCTGCCGGGCTTTTTCATACCTTCACGGTGCTTCAATACGTAAAGCGATTTGCCATCGGGATGCCACGCAAATCCAGGAGAAATAACAGACTCGTTCAAACTAGCTGATAGCGGCCTGGCTACTCCACTTTCAACCTCAACTATCCAAAGTTCAACCGAGCTGTTGAAATAAACACTTATGGCAACATTTTTCCCGTCAGGGGACCAGCTGAAAGAGGTAATATGACCGCTATCGGGTATCCCCGAAAGAGAAGTAACCATTTTGTTACTAATATTGAGCAACTCCAACCTGTCGAATATTCGGGAATCGTAACGTCCAAAGTTTTCGGGGTTAACCCTGAAGCCTGCCAGCTTCAGCTCGGGCTTAGCCAGCTCGGCCAGGTCGGGCAGAACTTGAGGGTATGACAGCAAGGCATGTTTGCCGTCGGGGCTAAGCAAAAATCCCGGAGTGGGAGGTGCTTCCAGAATGGCCACCATTTCTGCCGGCGGAACTTGGTAGCGAACCAGCTCCTGCGATTGCAAGCCTAACGAAACTACCAATAAAACCGAAAGTAGCATCAATTTTCTCATAGCCAAGTAATTTTCTATTTTTAGGTTATAATCAGCCCTTATCAAAATCTGCCTGTAAAAAAGCTACATTTGCAGCTGAACCACGTTTTGGTTTCAGTTTAAACTTTATGGATTATATGCAGCCCGTATAAGGTTTAAGCTGAATGCAAAACCTTACTAAAATACTTACTTTTTGACTTCTCAATATAGAATTGGTTGAACAGAAATACTGACAATTTATGGTTAATCTTCAGGAAATTATAGATGCAGCATGGGAAAATCGCGAAATGCTAGGTACCCCTGAGGTAAACGATGCTATTAAAAGCGTGGTTGAAATGCTTGACAAGGGAGAAGTTCGTGTGGCCGAGCCTGCTGATGATGGGTGGAAGGTTAACGAATGGGTGAAGAAGGCCGTTTTGCTCTACTTTTCCATATGTAGCTTTCAGGCTACAGGGGCAGGCCCGCTGGAGTTTTACGATAAGATACCCCTAAAAAAGAACTACCAATCGCTGGGTGTAAGGGTAGTTCCCCATGCCGTGGCACGGTATGGAAGCTATATTGCCAGGGGTGTGGTTATGATGCCCTCGTATGTCAACATTGGCGCATATGTAGATGAGGGGACGATGGTTGATACATGGGCAACCGTTGGTTCATGCGCCCAGGTTGGTAAGGGCGTGCACCTGAGTGGTGGAGTGGGAATAGGCGGAGTGCTTGAACCTGTTCAGGCGGCTCCTGTTATCATTGAAGATGGGTGTTTCATTGGTTCGCGATGCATTGTAGTGGAGGGTGTTCGCATTGGGAGGGAATCGGTGCTTGGTGCCAACGTGGCCATCACCCGGTCAACCAAAATAATTGATGTGTCGGGTTCCCAACCAGTGGAGTATAAAGGAATGGTTCCACCCCGCTCGGTTGTTATTCCGGGTTCCTACACCAAGCAATTCCCTGCCGGTAGCTACCAGGTTGCCTGTGCCCTGATTATTGGTAAACGTAAGGAGTCAACCGATCTCAAAACTTCGTTAAATAACGCCCTACGTGATTTTGGGGTTAGCGTTTAGCTGGCAGCACCAGCATACATACAAACGGCAACCGGTATGGTTGAACGGCTAACTCTCAATAAGTATTACTATATTTGTATATTGGAAAAAGTTCTTAAAGTTTAACAAATAGATGACTGATTTCGAGTTTCTTAATAAAATGGCTGCTCAGGTTCGGCGCGATGTAATCCGAATGGTGCACAGGCCATCAAGTGGACATCCAGGTGGATCCTTGGGTTGTGCCGATTTTTTCACAGCGCTGTACTTCGACGTGCTTAGGGCCGATCCTAAACATTTTACTATGGATGGCACTGGGGAAGATCTGTTTTTCCTGTCCAACGGGCATCTTTCGGCAGCATGGTACAGCGTGCTGGCTCGTAGGGGGTACTTTGATGTTAAGGAGCTCTCAACCTTCAGGCTCTTAAACTCAAGGCTTCAGGGGCATCCTACCCCGGCAGAACATCTTCCCGGCATCCGGATAGCATCCGGATCGCTTGGTCAGGGGTTATCGGTGGGTTGTGGTGCTGCGCTGGCAAAAAAATTGAATGGCGATAGTCATCTTGTTTACACCCTGCATGGCGACGGGGAGCTGCAGGAAGGGCAAATCTGGGAGGCCGCCCTCTTTGCTGCAGCAAAGGGTATAGACAACCTTATTGCCACGGTTGACTACAACGGAAAGCAAATTGATGGCCCTGTTGACACTGTTGTTGGTCTGGGTGATCTTAAGGCCAAATGGTTGGCCTTTGGTTGGGATGTGCTGGAAACCAATGGAAATGACATGCCCGCACTAGTTAAAACCCTACACGAAGCCGTGGAGCACACCGGTAAGGGTAAACCGGTGATAATTCTCATGCGAACCCAGATGGGCATGGGTGTCGATTTTATGGTGGGTAATCATAAGTGGCATGGAAAAGCCCCAAACGATGAGGAGTTTGCAAAGGCCATGGCACAACTGCCCGAAACAATAGGCGACTTTTAAACTATTTAAATAATTTATACAATGAAGAACATTGCGCTAATTGCCCATGATGCCAAGAAACCCGAGTTGGCCAGGTTTCTCAAAGACCATGAAGAGTGGCTGCCGGGAGTTAACCTGTTGGCCACAGGGAGAACTGCTGAATTTCTTGAGGAGCAGGGGATAAAATGCCGCCACCTTAGTCCTGGCCAATCGGGTGGTTACAACGAGATAACCGGCATGATTCAACGCGGGGAAGTTGATATAGTTATCTTTCTGCGCGATCCCAAGGTGGTGCAGCAGCACCATGAGGATATTCGCTTACTGCTAGAGGCCTGCAACATCAAAAATATCCCTTTGGCAACAAATAAGGCAACCGCAGAGCTGGTTATTCTTGGGCTTATCCACATGGAGGCCATTGAACGTATGAAGCGAAACAAATAACCACCGACCATTCTCGTTTGCCAATTTGGTAATCTGCTGTTGGCTTTCCTGAACTCCTAACAGAACTACCTTAAACCAACAGCAATTTTCAACAGATTTTTTGTTTTAAAAAAATACATTTACAACGGATGAAGTACACTTCAACAGGAAACAAGGATACACGTTCGGGCTTTGGAGCAGGTCTATATGAACTGGGTAAAGTTAACCCTAATGTCGTAGCCCTTTGCGCCGATCTGATAGGCTCGCTCAAGATGGAAGACTTTTCCAGAGAATTTCCCGACAGATTTTTTCAAACCGGCATAGCCGAAGCCAACATGATTGGACTTTCTGCAGGTCTTACCATTGGTGGTAAAATTCCCTTTGCTGGGACCTTTGCAGTTTTTGCCACCGGAAGGGTTTACGACCAGATTAGGCAAAGCGTCGCCTACTCGAATAAAAATGTGAAGATTTGCGCTTCACATGCAGGAATCACCTTGGGTGAAGATGGGGCTACCCATCAAATGCTCGAGGATATTGGGCTTATGAAAATGTTGCCCAATATGACTGTTATCAATACCTGCGACTACAACCAAACCAAAGCAGCTACAATAGCCATAGCAAACCACGTTGGACCGGTTTACCTTCGGTTTGGACGTCCGGCAGTACCTAACTTCACCCCTGCCGATCAGCAATTTACCATTGGAAAAGCGGTGAAGTTAACCGAAGGAACTCAGGTGTCTGTTTTCGCCACTGGACATCTGGTATGGAAAGCCCTTGAGGCAGCCGACATGCTGGAACAGCAAGGAATTTCGGCCGAAGTGGTTAACATCCACACCATTAAACCCCTGGATGAGGAGGCGATTATCAGATCAATTCAGAAAACCGGTTGTGCCGTGACCGCCGAGGAGCACATGATGAATGGTGGCTTGGGCGACAGCATTGCCCAGGTGGTTGCCCGTATTCATCCCGTACCCCTCGAAATGGTTGCCATTAATGACACGTTTGGCGAAAGCGGAACCCCCGAGGAGCTAATGGTGAAGTACGGCCTTGACGCACCCAGTATTGTTAAAGCAGCAAAGAGGGCTATCGCCCGAAAAAATAACTAATGGTGAAATGGAGTGCTATTCCGATAAGGAGTTGCTGGAAATGTTCCGCAACGGGGAAACCCGGAACTTCGCCTTTAACCTTATTGTGAATAAGTACCAGGAAAGGCTCTACTGGCATATCCGAAAGATTGTTGTTGGCCACGACGATGCCGACGACGTTATCCAGAACACCTTTATCAAGGTTTGGGGTGGCCTCGAAACCTTCAGGGAGGAATCGCAGCTCTTCACCTGGCTTTACCGGATTGCCACAAACGAAGCGCTTACCTTTCTAAAGAAAAAAAAGGTAAAGTCATTCCTATCTATGGACGACGTAGAATCGCAACTTGCCAAAACCCTCGAAACCGACGCCTACATAGATGGTAACGAGCTACAGCTAAAACTACAAAAGGCCATACTTAAACTACCCGAGAAACAACGGCTGGTTTTCAACATGAAGTACTTTGAAGAGATGAAGTACGAGGAAATGTCCGAAATTCTTGGAACCTCGGTTGGGGCGCTTAAAGCTTCATTCCATCATGCAGTGAAAAAGATTGAAAAATTCATGGGGGAGAATTAAACCAACCCTGACAAATATCATCGTAATAGAAACAGTTGAATTAGAATCATCATGGAAGCAAAGAAAAACGGGTTAGAAGTAATTGAGGGCAAGGCGGGGAAAGAGCTCCCATTCTCTGTTCCGGATGGCTATTTCGACAGCTTACCCCGTAGAATTCAAGAGCGGTGCACCCAACCCCAGCACCAACAACCTAAACAATCGTGGATTTTTGCCCTCCGATCCCAGCTGGCATTAGCCGCTGGCTTTGCCCTGCTTGTTGTTGCAGCGTATTTTGGATACTACACCACTACTCGCTCAATTCCCAGGGATAGCTACACCCTTCAGAAATCGGACTACCTAAATATCGTCAGCCGTTCTATAAGCGAATTTGACGATATTGACCTGTACAAGGCAATTGAAAACAAACGCAAAACCGATAGCATTGATAGCGCAGCCAGAACACTTCAGCAACGATACTTCATAAAAAAAGGCAACGCTACAACCATTATTGGAGAGAAATACGAGGAAAAACCATGAGTGGCCACCTTAAAATTTTCATGGCTACCTGTTGGGTGCTGATTACCGTATCGGCGGTAAGCGCCCAAACAGCCAATGCTGATGCCGAAAAAGCTCTGAAGGCAGAGAAGGTAGCTTTTATCACCAGCAAGCTTGAGCTAACCCCAAAGGAGGCAAAAAAATTCTGGCCGGTTTACGATGCCTACTGGGATAAAAAAAACGAGGTGTTAAGGGAGCGCCGAGCCCTTACCGGTGAACTCACTAAAATTATTGAGCAGTCGCCCGACGACAAAACCCTCTTAGCTTACGCCGACAGGTATGTGGAAAACCGCCAAAGAGAAACCGAGTTGCTGGTGGAGCTAAATGAGGAGCTAAAGGAAATACTTCCACCGCGTAAAATTCTTTTACTCTACAAGGCAAACCACGAATTTAAAAACTACCTGCTACAAAAGGTTCAGGAAACAGGAAAGTAACCGGTGGTTATATTTGCTGCAACCACACCTTTTTGCATAGTAAAACTTTATCCAGCAATTCAACAGGAGTTATTGGTACAAGCGCCTTGTTGGTCTGTTGCTTAGATTACTGCTTCGATTTCCTCAAAAGGCTGCCCTTAGCAGAAAAACGTGCAAATCAGCTCGTCTTTCTAATCCATGGGTAGGTAAAGCTACCGACGATGGTTAACGGCGTCCATTCATTGTTGTCCACGAAAATGATACTTCCCAGTAAAAAAATTCTTGTTACTCCAAATAAAACCACCTTCGGTGGCTGGGGGAACAATTACCGGGTCATCGTATCCCCATTCGGCATTTGCCTAAAAGTTTTACCTTTGCGCATATTGTTACCCGGCTAACTAATTTTTACCTGGTAACATGGTTTTCATGACACTAAAACCTCCTGAATTAGCCATGCTAGCGAAAATTGAAGCAACCAAACAGGCAGCACCCCATCAAGGAAAATATGCTACAAACCCGGCTCAGGCTTTGCGATGTTGCCGGGAAAATATTACTGCGGAGTAAACCCATAGCCGCTATACATCAACAAGATTTTCAGCCTCATCAAACAGCAAACACTTATGGATAGCAAGCTGCACCTATACAACACTCTAAGTAGAACCAAGGAGGAATTTAAACCGATAAATCCACCCCATGTTGGATTATACGTTTGCGGGCCAACTGTTTACGGTGCGCCCCATTTAGGGCACGCCCGACCGGCCATTACATTCGATTTGCTTTTCCGCTACCTTACCCACTTGGGGTATAGGGTGCGCTACGTGCGTAACATTACCGACGTTGGACATCTGGAAAATGATGCCGACGAGGGTGAGGACAAAATTGCAAAAAAGGCGCGGCTGGAACAGCTGGAACCCATGGAGGTGGTTCAGCGCTACACCGACCTTTACCACGACGCCATGCGCAAGCTTAACGTGCTGCCACCAAGCATAGAACCCAGGGCCTCAGGGCATATTATTGAGCAAATTGAGCTGATTAAAAGGATACTCGACAACGGTTACGCCTACGTTCGCAATGGTTCGGTTTACTTTGATGTGGCC
>DCDD01000122.1 GCA_002316235.1 Bacteroidales bacterium UBA1064 | reverse complement strand
TTTATGCCGTTTCTCTAATACCAGCAACGTTCAACGTTTTTCTCCTTTACGAGCACTGCGGAGAATATTTTTCCCCCGTTGGGGCTGAAATTTGAAAGCTGAAGAGCTTAAATTGAAAAAATAATCTACATGCTACAAATCAACCTTGAACCCAACTACCAGAATATCATCAACCTGAGGATACTTTGACCCCAGCCATTCTTTAAACGTACTCTTCAGAATATCGCGCTGCTGACCGGAGGGAAGGATGGAAATGCCCGCCAGCAGGTCGGTAAAGTTTTTAATCATAAACTTACGACCATCAGGACCCCCAAACTGGTCAATGAATCCATCCGAAAATTGGTAGAACCAGGTTGGCCCCTCGATTTTGATGGAATGGGTGGTAAACTCCCTCTCCATGTAGCCCAAACCACCACCAATGGACTCCTTGTCGCCCCGAAGCCTGAACACCTCGTTGTTTGCCACATAAACAAGCGGGTTTTTTGCTCCCGAAAACTCAACTACCTTGTTGTTAAAATCTACCACACACAAGGCCATGTCCATACCATCGCGGTTGTCTGTTTCATCCTGTCGCAAGGCACGCCTGATACCGTTGTTCAGGTCACGAAGAATAGCCCCAGGCTTGTGAACCCCACGCTCAACAATATCGTCGAGAAGGTTGTAGCCAATCATGGAAAGAAAAGCACCCGGTACACCGTGCCCGGTGCAGTCAATAGCCGAAACGGCTACTTTCCCATTTTTCTGTGAAGAGCCGGGTGAGGTGGATAGCTCCCTGAACCAGTAGTAGTCGCCGCTCACCACATCGCGGGGACGGAAAAATATGAACGACTCGGGGAAAATCGCCTGCAGGTTTTCCTGTGGCGGTAACAGGGCTTTCTGGATTCCCTGCGCATAGTTGATGCTTTTGCTAATGTTCTCGTTCTGCTTCTGAATCTGATCGCGCTGTTTCTGAATTTCAACATTCTGCAGGTTGAGAAGCTCGTTGGCCTTTTTCTTGTCCCTGTAATTCCTGTAGATAAAGATTGTGGAAACAATCACCACGACAAGAAAGACCAATGTAAAAAATATGATGATTCGCTGGATGCGCGACTGAGCTTTCTGCTCGCTAATCTGAGCTTCTTTAAGCTTGCGGTCGGTGTTCAGCAGATCTATCTCGGTTTGGCGCTGGCGTGCTTGCTCCTCAGCTTTCTTCAGGCTGTCCTGACGCTGTAAAAGCATATAGCTAAGTGAATCCTGGGTTGACTTGGCCTGAAGCTCACGCAAGCTCATGAGGAGCGCCTGCTGGGTTCGCTGCATTCTCTCACGTTCGGCATCGGCTTCGGACTTAACCACCTTGGTTTCATACTCGGTTTTAAGCTGTTGGGTGGATAGCTGCTGCTCATACACGGCAAACATTCCGGCATACTCGTTTGCCTTAGCGGTATTCCCCATCTTATCGTAGTTCTGCGAAAGCAGCCTCAAACAGTTCAGAATTAACCGGGGGTTGTTAACTTCCTTCGAAAGGGCCAAGGCTTCATCAAGCAGCTGCACGGCCTTTTCGTTTTGATTCAAGGCTGTGTGGATATATGCAACATCTATCAAACCTGCAGCTAGTTCGCCCTTATCGTTAAGCTTTCGCCGAGCATCCAGGCTCTTGTTGAAGTACTCCAGAGTCAGGTCGAGCCGGTCCATGTCGGCGTATATAAGAGCAACGTTGCTGTAAACCGCCTTTACATCGGTATAGTTGCCAATTTTTTCGTTCAGGGGAACCGTTTCGAGAAAATACTTTATAGCCTCGTTTACATTTCCGTTCTCCCAGTAAATAAAGGCTATCTTATTAAGGTAAAAAGCAGCCTGCTGAGGATTATCGGCTTGGTTGTACCGCTCAACCAGCTCCCTATACCTGTCAACGTCATCCTGCTTTTGCTTGGGGAGCACGTTAATTTCCTGCGAAAGCGCTATAAAGGGACATATCAAAACCAGTGCAAACACCAGAGTTGACCCCACCAAAATCCTTTTCAATTTATACCCAGTTGATTTTAAATCAAACGTACAATATTTTTTCAATACGATACAAAATAAACCTACTTTTTTTATAAGAATGGAAATTATGATGACAAGCATGTGTATGTAGTCTCTAAAGGTAAAATAGAGAGCTATGAAGCTCCACCTTACAAGGATTACCAGCCATGTTTTAAGCAAGAGGCTAGCTACAATCACCATAATGCAGGGATACGGTTAAATCGCCATCGAAACAACCCGAGCAAGAAAAATAAAATAATATCTCAACACCTTAGTCATTGATTAATCATCATTTACATATCAAATTTTGCCTGCTATCAAATAAATTCATTTACCTTTGCAGAATTGATTAGTAGTTCTTCAAAAAAGCATGATATTTAATAATTTTGTTAGCTTAAGCATTGACCAACAACCATGAGAAAACAAGTTGTAGCAGCGTTTTGTTTAGCCGGATTAGCGATGGCATCAGAAAAGTTGATTGCACAGGATTTTGAGGTAGCCCCGGTAAAATTGATGTTTGATGCCGAGCCTGCTACCAGCCAAACCAAAACAATCAGCGTTAAGAACCACAGCAGCAGAAGGGTTTCATACACAGTTGCCGTGGCCGATTTTTTGCCATCAAACACGGGTGAAAAAAAAACACTACCTCCCAACTCCACCAAGCGCTCCTGCGCCAACTGGCTTAACATCAACCCGTCGTTCTTCGACCTTAATCCAGGAGAAGATATTCAAGTACAGGTAACCATGCTGGTTCCTGGCGAAGAGTATGGCTCAACATGGTGTATGCTATACATCCAGCCTACTACAGAGCAAACATCATGGACTGCCGACAAGCAGCTAAGCACGGGTATCACCGTAACGGGTAGAATTGGTGTCCAGGTTTACCAATCGCCTAAGTCGAACCAGTTCAGCTCGGTAAAAATTAGCAACTTACAGGAGATAACCCAACCAGGCGATAAGCTGCGCCGATTTTCTGCTTCAGTCGAGAACCTGGGCGACAAGGTAACGATGTGTAAGATTTTTCTGCTGGCTTCGAACATGGTAACTGCCGAAGAGAGACAGTTTGCCGCTCAGAATATTGAAGTATTCCCAAAGATGAGCCGTAACATAGAGCTGGAGCTTCCCAACGACCTGGTGGCCGGAACATACGCCCTGGCAGCAATTGTTGATTACGGCCCAAAATTCCCCCTTGAGGGAACTCAAATTATAATTGAGGTTAAGGGTGAAAATCGAAGTATTAACCCGTTACCCCCCGACACCACGTCGCTTTCAAAATAAAAAATCACCGAATTGCCTGGCAGCATTAAATTTATTTTGGCAGTTTGCCTTTCCTTCATGCTGGCTCCAGCAGCAGCACAGAAAACTATAGTGTTTGTTGAAAAAACAGGGCAAAATGGGCTGCTTAAAGAAAAATACCAGGGGGTTGTAAGTGATGGTGATACCATTCGTCAGGGACCTTACGTGTACTATAGCGATAACGGCATACTAATACAGGAGGGTTACTACAACGCCGGTAAGCCTGACAGCATCTGGTTAACATACTTTCCGTCGGGAGCAAGGATGAGCCTTTTCCGATATAAAAACGGCGTTAAGGATGGTGAGTTTATCTTTTGGAACCAGGAAGGAAGCGTTTACCAGAAGGGGACTTACAAAAACAACCTACTTCACGGAGAGGTTACCACCTACCATAGGAATGGCAATGTTGACACCCGGTCGGTGTACCGCAATGGCAGGCTAAACGGATTAACCGAGGTATTTGCCGAAGATGGAAAAATAAAGCTTCGCTCGGAGTACCTAAACGATACCCTAAACGGAGTGTGGCAGACCTACTATGAATCGGGAGAGCTAAACTATAGCGGAAGCAAAAGTAAAGGTAAGTACGACAATGTGCTGCTGGCTTACCATAAAAATGGATCGCTTCAGCGCGCTGCACGATACCACGATGGGGTTCTGGACGGCGAGGTAGTTTCGTACTATGAAAACGGTAAGCCTCAGGTAACCTCGCACTTCTCAATGGGAAAGCAAACAGGCGAGTTTGTTGAGTACTACCCCAACGGCTATGTTAGGGAAAGGGGAATGTACAAAGAGAACCAAAAGGAGGGCATGTGGATGAGCTTTTACCCTAACGGGCAGCTTCATGGAAAGGGAAATTTTAAACAGGGTAGCCTTATCGGCGAATGGATATTTTTTCATGATAACGGAAACCTCAAGCAACGTGGAAGCTACTGCAATGGTAAGGCTTGTGGCTTATGGCAGTACTTCAACCCTCAAGGAAATTTAATTTTGTGCGGAGTTTACGTCGATGATTTACAAAATGACATTTGGACTACCTTTTACCCAAATGGTTCGGTAGCTGGCAGAATACTTTTTGTAAACAACAAACCTGCTGGAATAAGATGGGTTTACCAGCAAAATGGATCAATGGAGAAGAGAGGCGGACAGCTTTAGGTTCTTCAACTCAACCCCACAATAACAAATAAGAGGCTGAATGTCAGCCTCTTATTTGTTATATAACGTTTATACTCCAACAGGCATTTTAGGCATCAATGTTGGCGTACTTGGCATGTGCTTCAATAAACTCGCGCCTAGGCGGAACCTCATCGCCCATCAGCATGGAGAATATCCTGTCGGCCTCAGCTGCACTTTCGATGGTAACCTGGCGGAGGAATCGGGTATCGGGACACATGGTGGTAATCCAAAGCTGTTCGGCATTCATCTCACCAAGCCCTTTGTAGCGCTGAACGTGAACAGAGCTATCACGTCCCTTCCCGAGCTCCTGAACTGCCTTTAGCCTCTCCTCCTCATTCCAGCAGTAGCGATCCTCCTTACCTTTTTTAACCAGGTAAAGCGGGGGAGTTGCAATGTAGAGGTGTCCCTCGTTAATAAGATCGGTCATGTAGCGGAAGAAGAAAGTCATGATAAGTGTTGAAATGTGGCTTCCGTCCACGTCGGCATCAGTCATAATGATTACTTTATTGTAACGAAGGCCCGACAGGTTTAAGGCCTTGCTATCCTCTTCTGTGCCAATACTTACACCGAGTGCAGTAAAAATATTCCGAATTTCCTCGTTCTCAAATATTTTGTGCTGCATGGCCTTTTCGACGTTCAAAATTTTTCCCCTCAAGGGCAGGATGGCCTGGAAGCTCCTGTCGCGTCCCTGCTTGGCAGTGCCGCCAGCCGAATCACCCTCTACCAGAAAAAGTTCTGTTTTCAGGGGATCCTTATCGGAGCAATCGGCTAGCTTACCTGGAAGTCCTGAGCCGGAAAGCACGGTTTTTCTTTGCACCAGTTCCCTTGCCTTGCGGGCAGCATGTCGTGCCTGTGCGGCAAGTATGACCTTTTGAACAATGTTGCGGGCGTCGCGGGGGTTTTCTTCCAGGTAGTTTGCCAGCGCTTCGCTTACTGCCTGATCAACAGCCAGGCTAACCTCGGGGTTGCCAAGCTTGGTTTTGGTTTGACCCTCAAACTGGGGTTCGGCCACCTTAACGGATATAACAGCCGTTAATCCCTCCCGGAAGTCATCACCATTGATGTCGAATTTCAGCTTGGAAAGCATCCCTGAATCATCGGCATACTTTTTCAGCGTCCGGGTAAGCGCTCTTCGAAAACCAGTTAGGTGTGTGCCCCCCTCAACGGTATTGATATCGTTTACGTAGGAGTGGACATTTTCGGAAAACGAGGTGTTGTACTGCATGGCCACCTCAACCGGAACATCCCCTTTATCGGACTCGATGTAAATGATTTTCTCGGTCAGGCTCTCCCGGTTACCATCGAGGAACTTGATAAACTCCTTTAACCCCTCAACCGAGTAAAATTCCTCGTGGCGGTAGTGGGCTTCGCCGTTTTCAACCAATTCTCGCTTGTCAGTGAGTGTTAGGCGAATGCCCTTATTGAGGAATGCCAACTCGCGTAAACGCGAGGCAATAATTTCAAAGTTGAAGCTAATGGATTGGGTGAATATCTGCGAATCGGGCATGAAGGTAATGATGGTGCCTGTGCTGGGTGACTCTCCAACCACCTCGAGCGAAGTAACAGGCTTTCCCATTGAAAATTCCTGACGGTATAGCTTTCCATCGCGCATAACCTCGGCAACAAGCTTTATGGAGAGGGCGTTAACACAAGAAACTCCAACCCCATGCAGCCCTCCTGATACTTTATAGCTGCCCTTGTCAAACTTTCCGCCAGCATGTAGAACGGTTAGCACCACCTCAAGTGCCGATTTCTTCTCCTTTTCATGGTAGTCAACCGGAATTCCCCTCCCATTATCCACTACGGTGATTGATCCATCCTCGTTGATGGTAACATCAATCCTATTGCAGAAACCGGCTAGCGCTTCGTCAATGGAATTATCAACTACCTCGTAAACAAGGTGGTGTAATCCCCTGATGCTGGTGTCGCCAATGTACATTGATGGTCTCATGCGAACGGCCTCCAGCCCCTCAAGAACCTGTATGCTATCGGCGCTATAACCGTTGGAACTCAACTCTTCTCCCTTCAAACCTTCGCTGCTCATACTACTTATAAATATTTGGAATCAGTTGCACACTTTAGTATTGTAATTAATAAGCTAATTTTTAAAAGCCATCAAAAGTAGTAAAAATTTTGGTTAAACAGCACTTCAAAAATTACTTTCCAATAATCATATAGTGCTATTATACAGACACATACGTATTTGTTGATAAAATATTTCAAAAAGTATGCCCGGGTTACAGCAGCTGTTTGTTGTTCTGTTTTTAAAAGAAGAAAAGCTTGAGAGAAAAAGCTAACTTCGCAGCAAAACCTGAGGTAGCCCATTTGGCATAGTTGAATTTTATTACCTCAAATAGAACTTACACCATGACCCAATATCTTGAACTACTAGAACATATATTGAAGAACGGAGTGCAGAAGACCGACAGGACGGGCACAGGAACAATCAGTGTTTTTGGGTACCAGATGCGCTTTGATCTTAGCAGAGGGTTTCCTCTGCTCACCACAAAAAAACTACACCTGAAGTCGATCATTTACGAGCTGCTGTGGTTTTTAAGAGGAGATACCAATATTAAGTATCTAAACCAAAACGGCGTAACCATTTGGGACGAGTGGGCCAACCGCGAAGGGGAGTTGGGGCCAATATACGGCTACCAGTGGCGCTCGTGGCCAGCTTCAGATGGCCGGCATATTGACCAGATAGCACAAGTTGTCGGCTCAATAACCCAAAATCCCGATTCGCGCAGGCATTTGGTTTGCTCGTGGAATGTAGGCGATATAGGTAAAATGGCGCTTCCTCCTTGCCATGTGCTATTCCAATTCTACGTTGCTGGCGGTAAGCTCTCCTGCCAGCTTTACCAGCGCAGCGCCGATGTTTTTCTTGGAGTTCCCTTCAACATTGCTTCGTATGCTCTCCTAACCACTATGGTAGCCCGTGTTACCGGATTAGAACCCGGTGAATTTATCCATACGCTGGGTGATGCCCACATCTACCTCAATCATGTTGAACAGGTTAAGCTGCAGCTGACGCGCGACCCGCGCCCGTTACCCACCATGCACATTAACCCGCAGGTGAAATCTATTTTCGATTTCAGCTATGATGACTTTAGCCTGGAGAACTACAACCCGCATCCCCATATCAAGGGGAATATCGCCGTTTAGTGATACTCGACTGTGAATCTCGAAATCTCTCCTACAAGAATTAATTAAAATTTCACATCATATTTTTTGGTAATACATTAAAAAGCTATTTTTGTGATGAATTCAGTTTAACTAAAACTTGCAGAAATGGCATACAAAATTTCCGACGATTGCACCGCTTGTGGTACTTGCATTGATGAATGTCCTGTTGAGGCAATATCCGAGGGCGATATCTATAAGATTAACCCCGATATTTGCACCGACTGTGGTTCATGTGCCGATGTTTGCCCGGTAGAGGCCATTCATCCCGAGTAATTACAGCAGTAATTTTATCAAAATCCGCAAATCATGCGGATTTTGTTTTATATATGAATACCCCCTGATTGGTAGCATGACGAACTGAACAAACCATGCTCCTTTGAGCTAAAACCGCTTCAACAATGCAAATCAAAAAAAGAACCGCACAACCTTTTCGAAAACCTTTAATGCTGGCAGTACTTGCAATGAGCGCCACGCTAAGCTTTGGTCAACCATTCGGCGTGCTAACCTACAACATTCGCCTCGATACCGAGCAGGATGGGGTAAATCGATGGGATAATAGGAAAGAATCAATGGTCGAGCTAGTCAACCGTTACAGCCCCGCCATATTTGGAGTTCAGGAAGCGCTGTACCATCAGGTCTGCTACCTCGATAGTGCCTTAAAAAAATACACCTACATTGGCGTTGGCAGAGACGATGGGAAGAAGGCCGGCGAATTCAGCGCTATTTTCTTCGACAGCACCAGGCTTAGGGTGATTGCCCACTCCACCTTCTGGCTATCGGAGCACCCCGATAGCGTTTCATTAGGCTGGGACGCAGCCTGCAGAAGAGTTTGCACATACGGGCTTTTTGAGGACATGCTTTCCCATAAAAAATTTTGGGTTTTCAACACCCACTTCGACCATGTGGGTAAGGTTGCCCGTAAAAATTCCGCAGAGTTGATAGTCAACAGGATAAATGAGCTGAATGGCGATAATTTGCCGGTAATAGCAATGGGTGACTTCAACAGCAATCCGGCTGACGAACCGGTGAAGATATTAGCCTCAACGCTTGCCGATGGGTTAACTTGCTCTCAAAAGCCGTTGAATGGACCGGTTGGTACCTTTAATGGGTTTAACCCTGAATACCTACCTGATGAAAGGATTGACTATATATTTGTTCTGAAAGTGCGAGTGCTCACCTACAGCCATCTTACCGACCGAAGGGAAAATGGTCTTTTAATCTCCGACCATCTTCCTGTTCTTGCTGAGGTGGAAATATGAATACCTTCAATTTAAGATTTTATTGAATTTACTAGAGTTGTCTTAGCCTAAATCATGGCATTGTTTCGGCCTGTTAGTTTTTTTTTTTTTGCAAAAGTGATTCTAGAGTCTGAAAACAACCCCATCAACGCAGCTCTTTAACCTTTGGCTACCAGAGTATTCTGAATGCAGGGGTATGCTCCGTCGTTCTGCTTCTTTCAAGTCGAGTTGAGGCAGGCATTGCTGCGGAACCGACCGGAATAGACCCTTTACCGACAGGTAGTGCGCCAGGTATTCCTGCTCGGTTTGGCCGGGAGTGGGAATAAGCAATCCTGAAATGCCTAGGGTAACAAGATCCATTATGGTGCTATAACCGCCCCTGACCAGCAGGTACCTACAGCTACGTAACACGAATGCCAGCTGCTCGTCGGGTAAATGGCCGGCATACCATATTCCGTCAACCACTCTAAGTTCACTACCATTTTGAGGTTTCCCCTCCACCACCAGGCAACCAATGGAGTAACGGTGGGCCAGGTTTGCTGCCAGCTCAACCAGAAGGGCACGCTGGGGCTCGGGACCCGAAACCATAACTACCATTTCCCAGGTTTTAAAATTGGATGCTGGCGCTATCCCTGAAAAACGTGATAGTATTCCGATGTATTGAATGTTGGTCAATCCGTTAGGGCTGGACAGCACTCCGGCAATACTGCCAGCACCCTCATTATCGGGAATCCAAACATGGTTGAAGCGTTTCAACCAATGTCTTATTAGTATTTCCGACGCTTTAGTAAGGAATTTGAAAGGTCTGGGCGGAATTACCCTAAGCTGGTGGGTTACCATCACCGACATAATTCCACGCAGCCACAACCCGTAGCGGTTGTCGGATATCACCAGGTCAATGTGGTTTTCCAAAACCAGCTTTTTCAGCTTTCTATGTTCCCTTAGGTTGATGAAGGGAAGCCTGATGGCAACCCAAAGCATAGGCAGAAGCTGGCTGGAGCCCCGCTTAAATTGTACCTTGTACGACGGAAAAAATTTGGTTTCTAAGTAAGGGCATGAGCTTTTTACCAGAGCCAGCGAATTCGCATCGGCTGCAACCACCACCCGATGTCCGCTTTCCAGCAGTAAGCGAACAATAGGGACAACCCTGCTTGCATGGCCGAGCCCCCATCCAAGAGGGCATACTAAAATGTTCAGCTGCCGAGGGGTGCTCATTATTTAGGCTGAAACCTGCGTTGCAATACCCAACATCTCCACCTTTTGGGCAATGCCGTTGAGCTCCTCCTCAGATAGCTTTTTGAGGTCATTGGCTGGGGTATCGCGGGCAATGGTGTAAATCATCACCTCGCTAGGTCGAATCTGATCAACCAGCTTGAGCCATGCCGAGATTTCGGCAGGTGTGGTGTTGTCAACCGGTATTCCGTTGATGCTGCCCCTTACGAATAACGACTGGATTATCAATTTCCCTTCAAAAGCCATCAAGCGGTCAACAAGATTTTTTAAATCAAAACGGATGAGGGGTTGGTTGAGAGCGTTGATGGTTGCCTCGAAGGCAGAATCGAGTTTTAAAATGTTCTTATCCACTCTTTTAAGGGCTGCAACCACATCGGGACGATGCAGCATGGTGGCATTAGAGAGTACAGCAATGTCGGCATTAGGGAAGTATGTATTCCTCAACTCAATAGTATCGTCTATAATTCCGGAAAAATCAGGATGAAGTGTAGGCTCACCATTGCCAGCAAAGGTAATTACATCAAGGCCTTCACCCCCGCTAATCATTTTCTTTAGCTTATACTCAAGGGCTGCCTGAACCTGCCCCCGTGAAGGGAGCTTATCCGAATCAATGGAGTCGGTCCAGCCACACTCGCAGTACACGCAGTTGAACGAGCAAACTTTTCGGTCGGGCGGAAGCAGGTTCATTCCCAGCGAGGCACCAAGCCTCCGGCTACGCACCGGGCCAAACACAATGCTATCGAACAGAAAGGTTGACATAGCTGCTGATTTTTCGCAAAGATACCCTTTTGGAGCAAGATGGTGTGCCCGTGTTCAACTTTTGGAAATTATGAACAATTCAAAGCTTGACATTCTATTAAATACTAATGTGTTGGGTATGCTGCATACACGATACTAAAGCACGAACCAGCTGATTCATCAACTTCTGCATAACAATCTATAAAAATTATCGGCGGCAACCCCCAACTTTAAATCGTTTGGGGTTGCCGCCAGATGAATAAAACCTCCAGTGGGATTAACTCCTAAAGGTGGAAATCCCCTTAATGCTTATTAAAACTTGTAAATAACGCCTAGCGATATGCTAGACATGTCGAAATTCAAGCCAAAACCGTTAGTTTTTAAAGTGTGAGTTTCTCCGGCAATCTCATCCTTTTCCCTGTTAAAAGAATAGTACACACTACCCAGGAAGGCTTCAATAGCCAGCTTTTCGCCCAAGCTGTAGGAGATGGCAGGCATAACGCTAATACCAAAATTTAGGTATTTAGGCCCATCAGTAGTATTCCCATCATTCTTCGTTTTGTTGGCGCCAAACTCTATTCCGACATTACCTTGTGCAAAAATATTCACATCACCCAGACTTACAGCGTAGTACCTGACAAACGGAGTAATTCCAAACATGCTGGTAAGATTGGCCACATCGTTTTGCTTTTGCTTTTGAAGGCTATAGCTAACACCTGCACCTACTGCCAACTTGTCGTTTAAAAAATACCCGACTGCAGGGGCAACACGAAAATAGGTGTATCGTGCTCCCTCGGTTGTAACCGACCCGGTTGTAGTTTTTGGCATTGAGGTTGAAAGGTTGATGCTACCGCTAACAAACATTTGCGCATTTACTACGCCTGCGATCGTGGTTAATGCAATTAATACAAAAAAACTCCTGATGATTTTCATTACGATTCATATTTAATGTTAGGCCTACTCTTAGGTTTTTCGGCATACACCTATAATTAAACTCAGCAATTGACGTATTGTTCAATTTCGATATTATGACGGTTATAGGGTTTAAGCCATCCCTACCATGTTATCGCCGATAGCTACTTTTGCCTAGAAAAATTATTTCAACTTAAGTAAATTTGCAACAGCAAAAATTGCGCCAACTGCCATTAGGCTAGAGGCTGAATCCCCCTTTACGTATCAAGTTTGCTCTGCTGATTCCTATGCCCCAGAGTGTTATGCGAATTGCTTCCCACAAGTAGTATGCATCTGGTAAGCCATTAGCTGGTTTGATGGAAAGAAAATACACGGTTTAAGAATAAGTTTTTATATCATGCAAAACGTTAAACACAAATGGATTTGACCTGTTTAGTAAGCAAAAAATGGCTGTGGAAAGAAAAATATACCCGGTAGAAGGAATGTCGTGCGCCAGCTGCGCCATGACCGTGGAAAAAACCATAAAGAACCAACCGGGGGTGGAGGATGCGGGCGTTAACTTTGCCAACAGCACGGTTTGGGTTACTTTTGATCCTAAGGCTGTTAAACCTGAAGATTTAAGGGATTCTGTTCGTTCGGCTGGCTACGATCTCATAGTTGATGCCGTTGACGTGGTAAAAGTTGGCGAGGAAGCCAAGCAGAAATACGCCGATGAGCTAAAACTGCGCTTCTGGATGTCAGCAGCATTCTCAGTGCCTCTTCTCGTGTTGGGAATGTTCTTTATGGATTGGAAGCTAACCCCGTGGCTGTCGGCCATTATGGCTGCTCCGGTGGTATTTTGGTTTGGCAGGCAATTCTTTACTAATGGGTGGAAGCAGGCCCGGCATTTCAGGGCAAACATGGATACCCTGGTTGCGCTAAGCACCTCAATTGCCTACCTCTTTAGTCTTTTTAACACTATTTACCCGGAGTATTGGACAAGTCGAGGCCTTCAGGGGCATATCTACTATGAATCGGCTTCTATAATAGTAGCCTTTATACTGCTAGGAAAGTGGCTTGAAGAGAAAGCTAAGAATCAAACCACCTCATCAATAAAAAAAATCATGGGCTTGCAACCCGATATGGCCTGGTTGGTTGAGGGAGAGAGCCTGAGCGAGGTACCGCTATCCCGTATTAGGAAGGGCGATGTAGTGCTGGTGAAGCCTGGTAGTAGAGTCCCTGTTGATGGAAGAGTTGTGGATGGCCAAAGCGTGGTTGATGAGAGCACCATTTCGGGCGAGTCAATACCTGTTGTCAAAAAAGTGGGTGATAAAGCATGGGCCGGAACAATGAACCAACGGGGCAGCTTTAAGTTGATAGCCGAACAGGTTGGGTCGGAATCGGTGCTGGGTAGAATCATCGCTACAGTTGAAAGCGCACAGAACAGCAAAGCTCCGGTGCAGCATCTGGTTGACAAGGTGGCAGGAATATTTGTTCCAGCGGTAATGCTGGTTGCCCTACTTACCCTTATTACCTGGCTTGTGCTAGATCCGGCTAACGGCTTCTCACATGGGCTAATCTCCATGGTTACCGTGTTGGCCATAGCTTGTCCATGCGCCTTGGGTCTGGCAACGCCAACAGCCATTATTGTTGGAGTTGGACGGGCAGCAGAAAAAAACATCCTGATTCGGGATGCCGAAAGCCTCGAAACAGCCCACCAGGTAAACTACATTGTTCTCGATAAAACAGGGACGCTGAGCGAAGGCGTGCCCAGCGTGGATAGAATCGAATGGTTTACCCATGAAACCACCTATCCGGGTATTTTAAAATTTATTGAGCAGAATTCGGGTCATCCACTGGCCGATGCTATTGTTCGGCATTTCGAAACAGACGACTCCTCGGGATTTGTGGCCGATAGCTACGAGTCCATTGCCGGTAAGGGGGTAAAGACAACAGTAAAGGGAAAAAAGTATTTGGTTGGCAATCCAGACTTTCTTAGGCAGGAAGGAGTGATGTTTACCGATACAATTGAAAGCAGCCTTTCGGAGATTTTAAACAACGCCGGATCGGTTGTAGGGTTTGCCGAAAATAACCTTCTTCTGTGCCTGATTCGGGTATCGGACAGGATAAAGCCCTCCTCCAGGGAAGCCATAAAAAGATTAAAGGCCAGAAACATAGAGGTTGCCATGCTCACAGGCGACAACCGTGTAAATGCGGAATTTATGGCACGGGAACTCGAGATTGCCCACTATGCAGGGCAGCAGCTTCCGTCGGATAAGGCTGATTTCATCAAAACCCTTAAGAAACAGGGAAAAGTGGTTGCCATGGTGGGTGACGGCGTTAACGATAGCGAGGCGCTTAGTGTAGCTGACGTAGGAATAGCCATGGGCAAAGGCTCTGACATTGCCATTGACGTGGCTCAGGTTACTATCCTTAACTCCGATTTAAACATGCTGGTAACGCTGCTCGATATTTCAGGCAAAACTATCAGGACAATCCGCCAGAACCTTTTCTGGGCATTTATATACAACATCATTGGTATTCCAATTGCAGCGGGACTTCTTTACCCATTCTACGGAATAACCCTAGACCCAATGTTTGCAGGTATGGCCATGGCTCTCAGCTCGGTGTCGGTTGTAACGAACAGCCTTCGGCTGAGAACCGCCAGGATTTGAAAAAGGACAAAGTGAGTTTGTACGGCTA
>DCDD01000048.1 GCA_002316235.1 Bacteroidales bacterium UBA1064 | reverse complement strand
AACAGCGCCGGGGGAGTTCAGAATGAAGTCAGGTGGGAGTATAACATAAACGGCTACCCCATTAGAAAGACTACGCATCAATTCATCAACTACAAGGGTTGGGTGAACGAGGAAATCACCCTGAAATATAACGACACCACCGGATACCTGAACGAGATTAACAAAAGTGTTGAAAGTAAGATTATAAACACGGCTCTGGTAAGCTGCGACAGCACCGGACGGATTGTGGAGGTTAGGGTATTCAATGAAAAGGGCGAGCTGAGCGGTATAGACCGCCTCATCTATGTGCCTGCCAACAACCTTATCAGGGTGCTCTCCTACAAGGCCAACGACCAGTTTGTAATGGCAACCGCATACCCCCTCGATCCTAACAAACCCGAGCCTAAATCAACCCTGAAAAGAGAATTTAACTCCCATGGCGACGTCATTCTCGAGCTGTTGCCTGGATCAAAAATTGGACAAGGCTACTACTACGAGTATAGCTATGATACTTTTGGGAACTGGACTGAAAAGCTAACCTACCAGTGTACGGTTACCCCCAACGGGAATGTTAAAGACAAAAAGTTGGAGCATAGAATTACCCGGAAAATAGTGTACTAAACTTTCCCCATTTTTTAGTGTTTTTTTAGAGTATAATTTTTTTGAGGTTACGGAATTAGACGCACTCCATCCATTCTTATATCGGGAATAACCATGAAAATATTAATTCTATGCACCGGCAACAGCTGCCGTAGCCAAATGGCGGAGGGTTTTCTCAAGTTGTTTGGAGGTAATTTTGAAGTGCATTCGGCTGGAACACAACCCGCACCAGCCGTAAATTCATATGCCATAAAGGTAATGGGGGAGGTGGGAATTGACATCAGCCATAACCGAACCCATCATGTAGATGAGTTTCTTAACGAGGAATGGGACTACGTGATTACCGTTTGTGGAGGAGCCAGAGAATCCTGCCCCGCATTCATTGGGAAGGTCAAAAATCGGCTTCATATTGGTTTTGAAGACCCTGCCGAAGCACAGGGCAGCGATGAGGAGGTGCTCACGGTATTCCGAAGGGTGAGAGATCAAATTGGGGAAGAATTCCGGAAATTTCACGATAACCTGTTAAAGCCTTAAAGCCATGCCTTCGAAAAGCCGACTAAAGTTCTTTGACCGCTACCTGACGTTGTGGATTTTCCTGGCCATGCTGGTTGGTGTGCTGTCAGGCTACCTTTTCCCATCCATAGCAGTATTTTGGGATTCACTAAAAGCATCGCCCGAAAGTACTACCAATATCCCAATAGCCATTGGGCTTATACTAATGATGTATCCACCCTTGGCCAAGGTTAAGTATGAGGAGCTGGGCGATGTTTTCCGCAACACCAGGGTTTTATCCCTATCGTTAATTCAAAACTGGGTTATTGGGCCCATCCTGATGTTCCTGCTGGCCATTGTATTCCTTCGATTCAACATTGACTATATGTATGGCCTCATCCTCATAGGGCTCGCAAGATGCATTGCCATGGTGATTGTATGGAACGAGCTGGCCGGAGGCGACACTGAGTATGCTGCCGGGCTTGTAGCCTTCAACTCGGTTTTCCAGGTGCTGTTCTTCTCGGTTTACGCATACCTGTTTATTGCCATACTGCCAGGCTGGTTCGGGCTTCCGGTGAACGAAACCATTTCACAAATTACCATCGGACAAATAGCCACTAGCGTGTTCATTTACCTGGGAATACCCTTCATCGCCGGGTTTTTAACACGACTCGTTCTCACCCGCATTAAAAGTAAAGCTTGGTACAACACCCACTTTATTCCGAAAATTAGCCCCCTAACACCCATTGCCCTGCTGTTCACCATCCTGGTGATGTTCTCACTCAAGGGTGAATACATCGTTAAAATTCCTTTAGATGTGGTAAGAATTGCCATCCCGCTGATGATATACTTCGTTGTAATGTTTCTGATTACCTTCTTCATGAGCAGGCGAATTGGTGCCAGCTACCGTCAAACGGCAACCCTGTCGTTCACTGCTGCCAGCAACAACTTTGAACTTGCAATTGCGGTGGCTATTGCTGTGTTTGGAATCAACTCGGGCGAGGCGTTTGCCGCGGTTATTGGCCCGCTGGTTGAGGTACCCGTGTTGATTTCACTGGTTAACGTGTCTCTAAAGCTTAAGAAAAAGTATTTTAGCCAACAGGCTGTTAGATGAATATCAGGTATGGCTTTATAGGAAGGTTGTGTATCAAAATTTATCATTTCTAAATGCCATGGAGAGCTACCAACCCAAAACGGCTCACTTTTGATATAGCAGCTGCAAACCTTTTCCATCTAAAGACTGTAACGGGTTGCTGGTAAACAAATTAATCTCCATCGTCAAAATATACCTTGGGTTGACGGATGTTATGTTAAAAAAACACTACTGACCGGTTAAAATTTCAGTAAAAAAGGGGCTACTCCCGCGAGGTTTCGCCCCGATGTTGTAAGTTTGTTTTGCTAAAAAAAAACTGCAACATGGGCAAAGATACAACAAAGAATTTAGCCGGTCAGCCGGTTTTTAAACAGGTTATGAAAATTCTTCCGAGAGAGCAATTTGATATTGTAGTGAGGCAGTGCGGCAGCGACCGCTACTACAAGTCCTTTTTTTCATGGGATCAGCTGGTGGTGATGCTATTCGGGATTTTTTCCCGCTGCGATTCAATGGGCGAAGTATGTGATGGGA
>DCDD01000202.1 GCA_002316235.1 Bacteroidales bacterium UBA1064 | reverse complement strand
CAGATTTCAGATTCCAGATTCAAGAACTTGTCCGCCTACCGGCGATTAAAGATTTCAGAACTAGTCCGCCTCCTGGAGGATTTCAAAACTTATCCGCTACTTGACAAATTCAAGAAGATCTGGCGCTGGCTAATTTAGGACAACTGCTGGACTAAAAGCGTGTTTTTTCCCAAACCTGCAGGTTTTTCATCTGTTTACCTTCAATATCCAGCTTAACTACCGTTTTAACCTTGTGAAATCCATTGTTGCCGGCTGCGCCCGGGTTAATAAACAACAAGTTATGCTTGCTATCAAACTTTACCAGGAGTATATGGCTATGCCCACAAACCAGCAAGTTGACCTCATTGCTATTAATGGCTTCATACACAATTGGCTCATATCTTCCCGGCCTGCCTCCAATATGGGTCATAAACACAACAATATCTTCGACCCGAAAATGCTGTGAAAGTGGGTAGCTCAGCCTAACTCTGGCATCGTCAACATTGCCGTAAACTGCCCTGAATGGCCTAAAGCTGGCCAACCTATCGGCCAAGCTAAGGGAGCCAATATCCCCCGCATGCCAAATTTCATCGACATCGGAGAAAAATTCCATTACTCCATCATCTAAAGTCCCATGCGTATCGGAGAGTATTCCTATCCTTTTCATCTGCCTATCCAGCTAATATTCAAACTTCTACTAAGTTGCCTAAGTATTATGCTACTAGAAAACTACTATTCCGACACTCCTGTATGCTTAAGCCGCCATCCACCGGTCTTCCATAACCACTCATTTTGTGTTTATTAAATAAATGTTGGTTAAAATTCTTAAGCAATCCACCGCAAATGAAAAATTAGCGGCAACAGGAGTTACTCTAAAATCGAAATATATAGGTTTTGACTTGGTATTCAGCTTCAAGGGGAAAAAAATTGCCAGTAGTATTTATAACATTCAGACTAATAGGAAGGTAACAGATTATATGTTTTTTTTGATAAAAAACTTGACACGAGTTGTTTAACGCCATAAAATTGCCTACCAAATAGCTTAATATTTAAGCAGGTTCGAATCAGAAATATTTAAAATGGTTGTTTCTATGAGAAAATTGAGCGGCTTCCTCTCATTTTTTTTTATTATTTTACTGGTATTACCCGCAAGCAAAATAGCAGCACAGAACATAAAAATAAGTGGAACAGTAATTTCACTAACAGGAGGATATCCCATAAGGGGGGTTACAGTGGTAGTAGTTGGATCGGCACGGGGAACATTTACCGATAGCCTGGGCCGGTACGAGCTGGTAACCCCATCAATCTCCAAAACTCTACGCTTTACATGCATTGGCTATAAGACCCAGGAGGTTGACATAGCCGGACGAAGGGTTATAGACGTTGCGCTTGAGGAAGAGGCCATTGAAATGCAGGAGGTAAAAGTTACAGCGTTGGGAATAATGCGGGCGGAGCGATCAACCGGCTATGCTTTACAAAGCGTAAAGGGTGAAGACATTAACCGCACCAGCGAGACAAGCCTGCTGAATGCTCTTCAGGGGAAAGTAGCAGGCGCAATTATTACAAGCACGTCCGGGGCAGTAGGCGCATCATCCAGAATAGTGCTTAGGGGAATTAACTCGCTCAATACCGATAACCAGCCTCTATTTGTGGTTGATAACGTGGTGCTGAGCAACGCCAATTTCGGAAACACTACAACCGAAGGGGTGAACAGGGGAAGTGGCGTTGCCGATATTAATCCTAATGATATTGAGGATATTACCGTTCTAAAAGGGCCTAATGCGGCAGCACTCTACGGATCGCGTGCAGCCAATGGGGTTATAATCATTAAGACCAAGAGTGCCGATGTTGACGATCATTTTGGCGTATCGTTCAACAGCACCATCACCATGGAGTCGCCAATGCGGCTGCCAGAATTTCAAAATAAGTACGGACAAGGCTCTGGTGGTTTGTTTGAATTTTATGATGGCATGGGTAATGGCATTAACGACAATGTTGATGAAAGCTGGGGACCGCCTCTCGACATTGGGCTAATGATACCTCAATGGAACTCTCCTGTGGCAGGCGGGATTAGGCAACCTACTCCTTGGATTTCCCATCCCGACAATGTAAAGAATTTTTTTGAAACAGGAATGACTTTTACCAACAATGTTTCAGTTGAAGGTGCTGATGAAAGCTATGCTGCACGCTTCTCCTACACTAATACCGAGCAAAAAGGAATGGTCCCGAACACCGACCAGTCGAAGAATAACGTAATGCTCAACGCCTCCATTTCGCCCTATACCTACCTAACCCTAAATGCCAGCCTTGGCTACGTGAACACCCACAGCGACAACCTGCCCGCCTACGGCTACGATGCACAAAACGTTATGCAGCAATTTCTTTGGTTTGGCCGCCAGGTTGATGTTGCCGATTTGAGGCAGTATAGATTTCCCGACGGGTCAAAGCGAAATTGGAACTACAGCTACCATAATAACCCCTACTTCACCCTGTATGAAAACCTCAACGGGCTTGACCGCGACAGGCTGTTTGGACAGGGAAGTATAAACCTCAAATTTACCGATTGGCTCAACCTTAAAGTTGGTGCAGGCATTGACTACTTTAAAAACTACAACAACGCCCGCTCCGCTTTTGGAGATATAGACAGCCCGTTGGGCTACTATGGCGAATCGCATCTGACCTTCAGGGAGTTGAATACCGACTTTCTGCTCTCCTTCAACCGCAACCTTTCAAGCAAGCTATCGTTAAGCTTTAACCTTGGAGGTAACCTGATGAGGCAATACTCCCAATCGCTCAATTCCTACGCCACCGAGCTATCGGTTGAAGATGTTTACACGCTTGAGAATAGCCGGGGTCCGGTGGTTTCAATTAACTCACTATCCCGAAAGCAAATTAATAGCCTGTTCTACAACGGACAGCTGGTTTGGAAAAATGCCCTGTTTTTCGACTTCACCGGGCGTAACGATTGGTCCAGCACGCTGCCACTGAACAACAATACCTATTTCTACCCATCGTTCAACCTTTCAGCTGTCCTATCCGATCTTTTCGATTTTCAATCACCTACTTTGAATATGGTTCAGGTCAGAGCTGGGTGGGCACAGGTAGGCACTGATACAGATCCCTACCAGCTACAACCGGTTTACCGCTTCGACCAGGGATGGCACGAGTCAACCAAGCTGCCTGCTATTTACATTCCCAACGATCTACCAAACCCCAACCTTAAGCCCCAGCGTACTAACTCTCTTGAGGTAGGTGCTACACTGAAATTGTTCATGAGCAGGCTTGGTATAGACCTTACCTACTACAACCAAAAGACATTCGACCAAATAATCCGCCTACCCGTTAGCGCCACCACCGGCTACACATCCAAAATTGTTAACGCGGGTGAAATAGACAACAGCGGTATTGAGCTTACGCTCGATGGCGTGCCGGTGAGAACACGTTCCGGATTCGAATGGAGCATAAACCTGAACTTCGCATGGAACAAAAACGAGGTGAAGGAGTTAGCCGAGGGACTCAAGCAGTACGTTTTGGGTGGATACTGGAGCCTCGACGTACTTGCAATCCCAGGTCAACCAGTTGGCACACTCTATGGGTACGACTTTAAACGTAATGAAAACGGAAAAATAATATTCTACGATGGGTTACCTGCACAGGGCGAAATACATGCTTTGGGTAACTACACCCCCGACTGGACAGGTAGCATTGCTAACTCGCTACGATACAAAAATTTATCACTCAACTTTCTCATTGATGCCCGATTTGGTGGCGAGATTTATTCCATGACTTCAACCTGGGGTAGATACGCTGGTGTTTTAAAGGAAACATTAAAAGGGCGTGAAGGTGGAATTATAGGGGTTGGCGTAATGCAGAACGAAGCGGGTGAATGGGTACCCAACAATGTAGTAGTTACGGCCGAAGAGTTCAACAAGGCTGCCTACAACAACAACATCGCCTACTCCAGCGTTTTTGACGCCAGCTTTGTGAAGCTCCGCGAGATATCGCTTGGCTACACCTTCAACCACATTGCCAATAACCTTATTAAGGAGATTTCTATAGCCGTTGTTGGTCGAAACCTTGCACTGCTCTACGCCCGAGTGCCCCATATTGACCCGGAAACCGCTTTCAGCAACAGCAATGTCCAAGGCCTTGAATTTGGCCAGCTGCCCTCGCCCCGTAGCTATGGGTTAAGTTTAAATTTAAAGTTTTAATGCTGACAAATAATGGATACCCCTATGTGGAGATGGTTTAAGATATATAGATGGATTGCCATAACGGGCATACTTGTAGGCATGGTATCATGCACCGGTGATTTTGAGGAGCTAAACAGGAATCCAAATGCGATTGGTGCAAATGCTGACCACCCCGACATGCTGCTGACCCATGCTGTCGAATCGCTGGGCGATCAGTTTTTCGATGTGTGGCTGGGTCACGAAATTGGCTCATGCTGGGTTCAGCACATGGCAAAGGTTCAGTACACCGATGAGGACAGGTATGTTCCCCGCAATGATGTTATCAATTCCGTTTGGAACAACCTTTACGCCGGGCCGGGAATTGAAATTCAAAGAATTTACGAGATAGGCCAGAGAAAAGGCCATGCCAACTACATCGGCGTTGCGCTGGTGCTGAAATCATACCTTTTTTCTGTACTCACGGATTTGTATGGCGATATACCCTATACCCAAGCATTCAACCCAGATAGCACCCTTACGCCACAGTACGATACACAGGAAAGCATCTACCTGAACCTCATTCAGAACCTGAAATATGCCAACGAGCTTCTTAACCCTTATGGCGATGGTATTGAGGGCGATATCCTTTTTCATGGCGATATCCTTAAATGGAAGAAATTTGCCAACTCATTGCGTTTAAGGATTTTACTCCGGATGTCGGGTCATGCCGAACAGGAGCAGTTCGTCAAGTCAGAAATGTCCTCAATTTTGGGAAATTCTACCGACAATCCAATATTTACCTCTAATTCTGACAATGCAGCGCTTCACTACCTTGGCTCTTACCCCAACAACCACCCCTTGAACGAAACCTACAAAACCCGCGATGACCACAGGGTGAGCAGAACCCTTGTTGATGTCATGTATAACCCAGGTAACCATGATAACCCCGACTGGAGAATTGTGGTTTACGCCCAAACGCCACAGGCCGGAGGCTTCTGGATTGGCCTTCCCAACGGTCTTACATCTGCTAAAGCTGCAGCATACTTAGGCAATGGAATCAGGCGTACTTCAAAAATTGGGGAGTATTTTATTCGACCCAACGCACCTGCCATGTTCATGAGCTTCGCCGAAGTAAACTTCATACTTGCCGAAGCTGCACAACGCAACCTGATTGACATCAGCCCTCTTACCCCAAAGGATTACTACGAAATGGGAATTGATGCTTCATACAGGCAATATGCCAGGGAAATAGTTGAAAATATACCCGTTTACTACCCATCGTTTGAAGGGGTTAGCATAAACATAGACGATTTTATTACCGATTTCCTGAACCATAACGGTGCATGGGATGCCGCTAACCCACTACAAAAAATCGCTACCCAAAAATGGGTGGCCATGTTCGACCAGGGACTTCAAGCTTGGTTTGAATGGCGAAGAACTGGGTATCCGGTTTTAACGCCAGCAGAGGATGGACTGAATGGTGGTAAAATACCCGTAAGGCTTCGCTACCCATCCGACGAGTACTCGCGAAATGGTGAAAACGTGGCAAAAGCAGTTGCACTGCAGGGAGACGACAACCTAAATACCCCGGTTTGGTGGGATTGCAATTAAGCTGATTTTAGAAGATAACAATATCTAAAACTTATGGAAAAGTTCAAAATGTATTTCGTGAAGCTGATTTTGCCCATTGCCCTTACTACCTTGTCGTTAGGTTCTTGTATTGAAAACCAGGACCTCATGACCAGCAACGTGCGTACAGGAGGTATCCTTGATGCGTCAGAGCTAGTGCAGTTTAAGCCCAGTGCCGTTAACCAGGACGACTCAATTTACCTTTCGGTTTACCAGGGACCACCGGTTGTTGCTGTGAAGGTATTTAAGAGATATGTTCACATGGCCGATAATTCAGCCACTCCAGAAATGCTGCTTGATAATATTGTTTTAAACGGAGCAAATGGCACCGACACCTTTTATGTTACCAAAATCTACTCATGGGATGAGCTGAAGCAGGGCTACTCCAAGTTAGGAAACGGCATAGATGATTTTCCCCCCGATGCTGCCAGCGCCGATGTGGGCGATTACTTTGCTTTAAAGTATGTATCGGTGATGGACAATGGATTCGAATCCCTTAACCGTTCCACCACAAAAATTCTAGTTGCGAACTCGTATGCCGGTTTCTACACCTCGCACATCACTTACTTTCACCCAACACTTGGCGGTGCTTACCCAGACAAACCGTACATTAATACCTACACCCAAAAGCAGCTAATCACCCTTTCCGTCACCAGCTGCACCACAAACTTTGCCCTCTGGGGCAGCTACGGAGAGTCAATGGATATCACCATTAACCCCGACAACTCTGTGGTATTCAATATTGTTGGTTTTGACTACATAGTTAATGAGGGCGACCCCTACAACCCCGCTTACCATTCATACTACGATCCCACTAACAGCACTATTCACCTCTACTACTACTGGGAGGGCGTTGGTGGTTACCGGGTAATTTGGGAAACCTTATCCCCTAACATTTAAACTTAACAAAAATTTAACCCAGACCGTGGAAGTGGTTTGA
>DCDD01000022.1 GCA_002316235.1 Bacteroidales bacterium UBA1064 | reverse complement strand
TATGCATTACAGGTACCGATAGCATATACATTGAAGGAACCAGTGGTTACTACAATCCCGAAAACGACATGTGGGTTGGAAGTAAGGGTAAAGTTACCTGGGTACGCTCGGGCTACCCGAAGGATGCCATTTTTGCGATGCTGTCGAGCTACCGGTTTCCCCTTTCCAAAAATTCCTACACGGTGGACTCGGTTTACTTCACCAACAAGGACTACTTCGACCGTCCGGCACGCGGCACCCTCACCGACAAGCTGGTAAAGGATTATAAACCGACCACAATTGATTACCCCGAGTTTAAATCGTACGATAACTGGTTTAAAATTAAAAACCTGTTCGAGCGGGTTGACTACGAAGGAGGTTACATCATGAGGGGGTCGCGGCTGCTTGGCGTGGGTTCTGGTGAGCAGCTGGCAAAGGTATCAATCAGCCGAAACGGCAAACCGTTCCTGAAAGTGGAAGGGAATATTATGATTTTTGAACGGTCAATCCTCACCGCCGACAGGGCCAGCATTCTTTTCAGGTTCGAGGAGGACTCAATTTACCATAACGGCCTTTACTTCAGCTACAACAACAACACCCGAACGGTAACCATTTTACCCACCGAACGCATCACCTCGCAAAGCCCTTTCTATAGCTCTTACCACAAGCTGAGCATTTGGACCGACCAGCTTTCATGGAATATTGATGGCGATAAGCTGATTTTTGGCGCCTCGAGGGGATCAAGCATAGGGAATGCCAGCTTTGAATCCAATAATTTTTTCAATGAAGTTTACTTCGACCAGCTTATGGGCCCCAGCGACCGTCACCCTCTACTGGAGGTTTGGAACTTTTCCGTCAGGAACAAGAGCAAAACCTTTCTGGCCACCGATCTGGCCCAAAAGCTGCGCAAGCCGGTGGAGGAGGTTAAAATTGAAATGATGCGAATGGCCAAGCTGGGGTACGTGCTCTACGATTTTGAAACCGATGAGGTTCAGGTTACCGAAAAACTAAAGCATACGGTGATGGCGAAGTTTCAAAAGGTTGATTACGACGTGATTCGCTTCTCATCAACCTGTCCTCAAAGCCAACCCAACGCCGAGCTTGATATTGCCAGTATGAACATGAAGATTAACGGCGTAAATAACATTTCGGTGAGCGATTCGCAAAACGTATTCATCAACCCATACAACCAGCAAGTCATCATGCAGAAAAACCGTAACTTTGAGTTCGCCGGAGAAGTGCAAGCCGGCTTATTCAGGTTCTACGGCTCGAAATACCGCTTCAACTACGACGAGTTTAAGATCGACCTCCTACAGGTTGACTCGCTGAAACTTGACTACCAAACCCGTTACCGAGATGGCTATGGCCGTAAAATCCTGCAAAGTGTAGCCAACACCTTTCACATCATTGGTGGCGACATTGTAATTGATAAGCCCAGCAACAAGTCCGGACTCCAGAGTAATCCTGACTACCCCATTTTTCATAGCACTCAAAAATCATACGTTTACTATGACGACCCCTCAATCTTTAACGGCATATACAAGCGTGATTCGTTCTACTTCGAAATACAACCCTTCACCTACGTGAATATGGATAATTTTGAGCAGTCTGACCTGGACTTTAAGGGTATTCTGTATTCCCGCAACATCCTTGCCCCCATTGAGGAAAACCTGGTGCTTCGACCCGATAACTCGCTGGGTTTCATTAAGTCAACTCCACCCGAGGGTTTAGCGCTCTACCGTGGAAAAGGGAAAGTTTTTGATAAAATTGACCTGAGCAACAGGGGGCTTACTGTAAAAGGACAGGTTGGCTACATTACCTCTACCACCCGGTCGGACGATATTTTCCTTTTCCCCGATTCCATGGTTACCAGTGCTGCGTCATTCACAATGGAAAAGCAGGTTGCTGGAGTTGAGTTCCCAAATGTTACAGGCGACCTTCACCATGTAAAATGGCTACCCCAAAATGATAAGCTTTTCGTTACAAAGGGGGAAAAACCCTTTAAAATGTACGATTCCCTGGGCATATTTAGCGGCGACTTGCTACTCCAACCATTAGGCCTTACTGGAATAGGAAGTATGAGCATTCCAAACGCAGCTCTTTCGGCCAGCCTATTTGAGTTCAATGCCGACGATTTTACCACGCCGGTATCGAGCCTAACCCTGTACTCACCAGCTAACCAGAATGTTGCGCTTACTACAAAGGATGTAAGGTCGAAAATCAGCTTTAAAAGTCAAACAGGAGAGTTCTCCAAAACAAACCAAAGCCTTTTTGCCACGCTTGATGAGTTGGGATACGAGGCCTACCTTGACCGTTTTAGCTGGAATATGGTTACCAACAACCTGGCTATGCAAACCCTGATGCAACAGCAGGATGTGAAGGACGGTAAATTTAGGGTTTCCAACATGGTTGAAGGTGATTCCATCCCAAAGGGGTCTCTCTTCTACTCAGTAAAAAGCAGCGAAGACTCGCTTTACTTTTTTTCGGCAAAATCAACGTATAATACAGCAACAGCTGAACTTAACGCCGATAGTGTTAGCTATATCGTGGTAGCCGATGCCACCATTATGCCAAAGGATAAAAAAATCAGGGTGAACAAGCCGAACCGCATGCTTCCCCTTTCCGAAGCCACCATCAAGGCCAATAACCTTACGGCCTACCACCGGTTCTTCGATGCCGATGTATCTATTATCAGCCGAAACAGCTATAGCGGAAAAGGTCACTACTACTACGCTGACGAAAACGATTCGCTTCAAACTATTTACTTTACCCAGATAAAAGTGGATAGCGCTAGGAACACAGTTGCTACCGGAACTATAACCGAACCAGACAGCTTCACGCTTAGCCCACAGTTTGCCTTTGTTGGACAGGTACACCTCTCCGCGCCCCAAAAGCTACTCTATTTCGAAGGAGGAGCCAAACCATCATACCAATGCACGGGAACAACAGGCCAGTGGATAAAATTTGAAGCGTTGATTGATCCCAGGAGAGTTCTTATCCCCATAACCGAACAGCCCAAAAACCTCAACCTCCATCCGTTAATCAGCGGGTCGGTAATTTCGGAGGATTCGATAAAAGTATATGGCGGACTTCTGCGTAACAGGAAAAACTACGATGACAAACCGCTGGTTAATGCTTCGGGATACCTGAGCTTTAACAACAATAACCGTAGATTTACCATTGCTCCGCTACACAAGCTAAGCAATCCCGATACATCGGGTAGTAGCGTTAGCCTACAAAAGGATTTCTGCATGGTTTTTAGCGATGGCCTGGTTAAGCTACCTGTCAACCTCGGTCAGGTTAAGCTTAATGCTGCAGGCAGCACTACTCATAAGCTAGAAGGAAACGATCTAACCCTTGACCTTGTGCTACAGCTAAACTTCCACTTTAATCAGAAATCACTTGAGGCTATTGCCCTAGAGCTAAACCAGTCGTTTGCGCTCGAAAAGGTTGATCTTTCAAGAAAACTCTACCGAAAAGCGCTTTACCAGCTAGTTGATTCATCCGAGCTGCATGCTGCCATCAGCCAGCTGGATTTATTTGGAAGTTTTAGCCAGATTCCCAAGGGATACGAAAGTACAATCACCTTTTCAGACTTAAAGATGAGATGGAACCCCTTAACCAAATCGTTTGTTTCCAAGGGAAAGTTGGGCATCGGCACAATTGGCAATATTCAGGTTAACCGTTTTGTGAATGGTTACATCGAAATCTTTAAACGCCGGTCGGGCGACCTGATGACCCTTTACCTGGACTTTGGCGAAGATAGGTACTACGTTTTTACCTATACAAAAAGCGTGATGCAGGTTTCTTCGAACAATCCCGAGTTTGTTCAGCCCATTGAACAGCAAAAATCGAGCGAGACCAGGCTAAAGGTTAAACCCGGCGAGCCAGGGTACCGTTACCTCATAGGTACAAAAAAAGCTCTGGACCAGGCCCAACAGCGTTACAACCAGCTCATGTCCGGTGATGAGGACAAGGTGGCACCTCCCGAGGATGAAGTAGTTGAGGAAGGAAGGGATAAGGTAAAGGAGAAAGGAGAAAAGAGAAATTAAACTTATCCGCCTACCGGCGGAGCTTGTCCGGCTCCTGACGGAACTTGTCCGCCT
>DCDD01000104.1 GCA_002316235.1 Bacteroidales bacterium UBA1064 | reverse complement strand
TTGTTGAGCATGTGCCCCATGTGCAAAACACCCGTAACATTTGGTGGAGGAATTACAATGCAGTAGGGTTCACGCTCATCGGGCGTTGAGCTAAAGAAACCCTTTTCTAACCAGTACCTGTACCACTTATCCTCAATTCCGGCCGGACTGTACTTGGCCGACAGTTCTCTTACGCTATCCATAGGCTAGATCAAAAAAAAATCGAACGGTAAAAATAGCTAAATTTTGAAAGCTCAACGCATGGAGCATCCTACCTACCCGAGCAATTAAAATTTTCCAAGGATTGGGGAAACTAGAGCCTGGCACAATGCAATGGCACAAAATGTGATGTATAAAAATCGGAAATAGGTTTGAGTAAATTTTAAAAAAAATTAGTGGTTGTACAACTAGTAAATGGCTTATAACCTTTAATATTAACCGGAATGAAAAAGAAACTAATGGTTATACTCCTACTAACGACAGCCCTAGCTGCCTCAGCACAGGATTTTGTAGGTTCAGCGCCTGAATGGGTTAATAACCCACCAAAATCGGTAAGAAAATTCTATGGTGT
The DNA here is from genome assembly GCA_002316235.1 of Bacteroidales bacterium UBA1064. Taxonomy (GTDB): domain Bacteria; phylum Bacteroidota; class Bacteroidia; order Bacteroidales; family Tenuifilaceae; genus UBA1064. The sequence goes on along the minus strand of DCDD01000104.1, from coordinate 9,612 downwards.
TGGTGTTGGAACATCTACTACGCCGGAAATGGCCGAGGAAAAGGCAAAAATGGATGCCAAAACCGCTATCGCCACACAAGCTGGTGCAGTAAAGGTTGAAAATATTAAATCGGATAAGGGGGTTACCCAAAGAAAAATTGTTAACGCCACCCTTTCGGAGGTTAAAATGGTAAAAAAGGCTTGCATGAAGGATGGTGAGCGGTACACCGTTTGGGTTTTGATGGAAATGAAGGGAAAACGAAAATAGCGGCTAAAGGACACTTCGGAAATCAAAGAGCTGTAATCTGGATTACTCCCCAATCATCTTAACCAGCACCCTTTTTCGTCGTTTACCGTCAAACTCGCCGTAAAAAATCTGCTCCCAGGGTCCAAAATCGAACTTACCATTGGTTATGGCTACCACCACCTCGCGTCCCATGATGGTTCGCTTTAAATGTGCATCGGCATTATCCTCAAAACCGTTGTGCCGGTACTGGGCGTATGGTTTTTCCGGAGCCAGCTTCTCAAGCCAAATCTCAAAATCGTGATGAAGCCCGCTCTCATCATCATTTATGAATACGCTGGAAGTGATGTGCATGGCGTTGACCAACGCCAGCCCCTCGGAAATACCGCTCTCAGCCAGGCACTTCTCCACTTCCCCGGTAATGTTAATCAGCTCACGCCTGTTGCGTGTTTCAAACCATAATTCCTTTCTGTACGACTTCATAAATAAGATTTAACCTGCACATAGGCAAAATTACCGGGTAATCTTTAGCTCGGCAGCAATCCGTGAAATTCTTTCATCCAAAAGCGCAAGCTGCTCGTCAATGCCAGCATTAGGATTAAAATCGCCCCTAATCGCAATGTAGAACTTTATTTTGGGCTCGGTGCCCGAAGGACGAACCGAAACCTTTGTTCCATCGGCAGTAAGGAATTGCAGCACATCCGATTTGGGAAGTTGTAAAGGCCTACGCGAACCGCTCGGGACATCTTTGGTTTCCTGGGACAGGTAGTCGTGGATGGTAATAACTGGCAAGCCATCAATTTGCAGCGGTGGGTTTTTCCTGAAGCCAACCATCATTCTGGATATTTCCTCCAACCCCTCCTTGCCTTTAAGGGTGATGGAGAGCTGCTTTTCGCTGTAAAGTCCGAATTCCCTGTAAATACCAGCAAGAACCTCATAGAGCGATTTCCCCTGTTCCTTAGCCCAGGCAGTGGCCTCAGCAAACAAGGCGCAGCTGATAACGGCATCCTTATCGCGAACAAAATCACCGCACAGGTAGCCGTAGCTCTCCTCGCCACCGGCAATAAACTTTTTTTCACCCTCCAGCTGCCTTATCTTTTCAGCAATGTACTTGAAACCGGTAAGCACCTCGTAGCACTCCACTCCGTATTTTCTGGCAATTTCGGCTAGCAAATCGGTTGTAACAATCGTTTTTACTATAAACTCCCTGCCCTTAATTCGGTTAGCTTCGTGCCATTTTTGAAGTACGTAGTAAATAAGAATTGATGCAGCCTGATTGCCGTTGAGAAGGGTGTACTTGCCTTCAGGAGTTCTAACTCCAAGCCCTACCCTGTCGGCATCGGGGTCGGTAGCCATGACCACATCAGCATTTACCTCCTTGGCTTTTTCAAGTGCCAACCTCATGGCCGATGGTTCCTCGGGGTTGGGTGATGAAACAGTGGGAAAGTTGCCGTCAACCACATCCTGCTCGGGAACCTTCACTATGTTGGTGAAACCAAACTTACGAAGGGTTTTGGGAACCAGCTTCACCCCGGTGCCATGTATTGGGGTATAAACAATGACGATTTCCTTATGTTTTTTAATGATTTTGGGAGAGAGCGAAAGCGACGAAAGGGTATTGGAGTAAATCTCATCCATCTCCGGTCCTATAGTGCTAATCAGGCTTTCGTTGCCGTTGAAATTCACCTCCGAAATGTTCTTAATTGCCTGAACTTCTGCAATGATTCCTGAGTCGTGAGGTGGAACAACCTGAGCGCCATCCTCCCAGTAAACCTTGTATCCGTTGTACTCCTTAGGGTTATGCGAAGCGGTTACAACAATGCCACAATGGCATTTAAGCGTTCGAATAGCAAAACTCAGCTCGGGAGTAGGCCTGAGGGAATCAAAGAGGTAAACCCGCACCCCATTTGCGCTAAGGACTTTGGCAGCAATTTGGGCAAATTTTATGCTGTTGTTTCGGGAATCAAAGGCAATGGCAGCCCTAACCTCAGGAATACCAGGAAGTTGCTTTTTCAGATAGTTTGCAAGCCCTTGCGTGGCAATGCCCACGGTGTATATATTCATTCGGTTTGTACCAACACCCATAATCCCCCTTAGTCCTCCCGTACCAAATTCCAAATCTCTGTAAAACGACTCAACCAGCTCGTCGTGGTTACCACTAATAAGCTGCTGCACTTGCTCCCTCGTTTCCATATCAAAAACAGGGCTTAGCCATTGCTTTGCCCTTTCCATCACTTGGCTATCCGATGAGTCAGCATTCATGGCATTTCATTTTAGGGTTATAGCATTTCTTTTAGGAAAGTTTTAAGGCTATCCCTCCAGTAGGGAATTTCGATTGGCAGCAAGTTACGAATTTTTTCTTTACTCAACACGCTATACCGGGGTCGAATGGCACGAGTTGGGTAATCATTTGTTTCGATGGGATTTATACGACAAGGTAGGCCGGCAATTGCCACAATTTCATAGGCGAAGTCATACCAGCTGCAAACACCTTCATTCGAGTAATGAAATATTTCGGGACGAAAGGAGCTATCGCCCTTTTCAATAATTTGGAGCAATACTGCTGCCAAATCATCGGCAAGAGTTGGGGTGCCAACCTGGTCGAAAACCACGTTGAGCTGTGCCTTTGATGAGGCATTCCTGAGTATGGTTTTAACAAAGTTGTTCCCCGTAGTGGAGTATAACCACGAAGTGCGAATTACCATGCCAACTCCCGATTCTAACACTTTGTTTTCGCCCATGAGCTTGCTTTTGCCATAAACCGAAAGCGGATTGACCGGGGAAGATTCATGGTAGGGCGAGTTGGACATTCCATCGAAAACGTAGTCGGTGGATATGTGAAAGAGTTTGGTTCCATGGCTCTTGCATGCCTCGGCCAGCAACCCGGGCGCATAACCGTTAATCAGAAATGCCTTTTCAGGCTCATCCTCGGCACGATCAACCGCAGTGTAGGCAGCACAATTTACAAGGTAATCAAAATGGTTTTGCTGAAAGAAATTGTCAACCTGTTGGTCGCTGGTTATATCCAGCTCGTTAAAGTCTGTAAATGTAGCTACGAGATGATTCGCCGGCTTGGTTGCCCGTTTACGAAGAGCGGTTCCAAGCTGCCCGTTTGCACCTGTAACCAAAACCCTGCTAGGTGATGCTGCCATAATTAAAATTAATATCTGCTTCAGAGAAAAAGGGAAGCTTGAGGTCCTTTTCCGAAACAACCATGCTACCATCGGGAATGCCCCAGTCAATCTTCAAACCCGGATCGTTGAAGCGTATTCCCCTCTCCGCTTCTTTACTGTAGTAGGCATCGCACTTGTAGCAAACTATAGCTGAATCGCTCAGCACTGAAAAACCATGTGCAAATCCTTTTGGAATGTAAAACTGTGCCTTGTTCTCAGCAGAGATTTCTAGAGCTACATACCTGCCAAAAGTGGGAGAATTTCTCCTTATATCCAGAGCAATATCCAAAATTTTTCCGTAAACCACTCTTACCAGCTTTGTTTGGGAGTAGGGTGACAGCTGGTAGTGTAACCCCCTGATGACGCCATACTTCGAAAACGACTCGTTGTCCTGAACAAAATTAGAAGTAATGGCAAAATCATCAAATAGCTTGGCGTTAAAGCTTTCAAAAAAATATCCTCTGGAATCCTCAAAAATATTGGGTTTAAGTATCAGTAGATCGGGTATTGAGGTTTTTTCGACTGTGAGCATCACTTATCAGCTTTCGTTAAAAAAGAAACGGGTTAGCGGTTAGGAAAAATTACCAGAAGCCAGCCTCTTGAGGTACTCACCGTACTGGTTGTTCTCCAGAGGCGTCGCCAATTTCCGGAGTTGCTCCAGGTTGATGTAGCCGTTGCGATAAGCTATTTCCTCCAGACAGGCAATTTTAAGCCCCTGGCGTTCCTCAATGGTCTGAATAAAAATGGAGGCTTGCAGCAGGCTTTCGTGGGTACCGGTGTCGAGCCAGGCCATACCGCGTCCCATCAGCTTAACCTTTAGCCTGCCCTCTTCGAGGTAAAGCCTGTTCAGGTCGGTTATTTCCAGCTCGCCCCGTTTTGAAGGTTTTAAACCTTTAGCTTTGGCCACCACATCGTTGCTGTAGAAGTAAAGCCCTGTTACGGCGTAGTTCGACTTTGGGTTGGTGGGTTTTTCCTCCAGGCTATTCACTTTTCCGTCGCTATCGAAACCCACAACACCATAGCGCTGGGGATCCTTAACGTTGTAGCCAAAAACAATAGCTCCATCCTGAAGTTTGGCACTTTCGAGGAGCATTTCAGTAAGGTTTCCGCCATAGAAAATATTATCGCCCAGGACCAGGCAAACGCTGTCGGAGCCAATAAAGTTTTCGCCAATGATGAAAGCCTGTGCAAGCCCATCGGGTGAGGGCTGCCCGGCATAGCTGATTGAAATTCCCAGCTGAGCACCATCGCCCAGCAAATCCTGGTAGAGGTGCAAATCCTTGGGAGTTGAAATAATCAGGATATCCCTAATCTGGGCAAGCATCAGCACCGACAAGGGATAGTAAATCATGGGCTTGTCGTAAATCGGTATTATCTGCTTGGATATACTTTTGGTTATTGGGTACAAACGAGTACCGGCACCGCCCGCCAAAATTATTCCCTTCATCCTTCTATCTAATTAGTATATGCTCAAACGAATCAATTGTCTTTTTAAGTCCATCCTCCAGCATAACCTTTGGTTCCCAACCGCCAAGAAATTTTTTAGCCAGGCTGATGTCCGGTTTACGCTGAAGAGGATCATCTTCAGGCAGTGGGAAGTAAACCAGCTTCGACCTGCTTTTGGTAAGCTCAATCACCTTACTGGCCAGCTCAAGCATGGAGTACTCACAGGGATTTCCCAGGTTAACAGGACCGGTAAACTCATCGGGAGAATCCATCAGCCGAATAAGTGCGTCAACCAAATCGTCAACATACATGAAGCTACGGGTTTGCTTCCCGTCCCCGTAAATGGTTATATCCTCATTTCTGAGAGCCTGGACTATAAAGTTGGAGATTACCCGCCCATCGTTTACGCTCATTCGTGGGCCGTAGGTGTTAAAAATACGGGCAATTTTAATTTTAACCCCGTTCTGGGAGTGGTAGTTAACAAAAAGCGTTTCGGCACACCTTTTCCCCTCGTCGTAGCTGGAGCGAGCGCCGATAGGATTCACATTGCCCCAGTATGTTTCCGGCTGGGGGTGCACGAGCGGATCGCCGTAAACTTCACTGGTTGAAGCCTGAAGAATTTTTGCCTTTACCCGTTTAGCCAGCCCAAGCATGTTGATGGCGCCCATCACGGATGTTTTTACTGTTTTAATAGGGTTATACTGGTAGTAAATGGGGGAAGCAGGACAGGCAAGGTTGTAAATTTCATCTACCTCGGCAAAAAAGGGCATGGTTACATCGTGGCGAACCAGCTCAAAGTATGGGTTTGACATCAGGGCAACCACATTTTCCTTTTTCCCGGAAAAGTAGTTATCAAGGCAAACCACCTCGTTTCCCTCATTCAGTAAACGTTCACAGAGGTGTGACCCAATAAATCCGGCACCTCCGGTAACCAGTATTTTCTTCATAGGTAACGGTATGTAGTAACCCGGGTTAACTAAAATGAACCATCAAAACGGTAAAATAATAAATATGAGTGGTTTAACAAATTAGTATGATGGCAAAACCAGCAACATCCTTCACAACAAAAAGTAAATGTGCCACTCAACAGTTTTTGCAGCTGAAAAACCCGCAAGCCAACCTATCACGGCAGGGCGTGTATGCCAGCATTTTTTGGGGTTAGTTGGGCGTAACCACAACCGTATCAACTCTTGGATCACTGGCGGGATCGTTGAAGAATACCAATATATGGGGCTTAGCCAATGTGGGTTTAAAGGCTATTACGGTATCCTTGGTTTCTACAACCTGAGCACAATTTTCCCCATGATTTTCGTAAACCGCAGTGGCCCAAAACCGGTAGGTTGAATCGTTAAACTCTTCCTGGTTGAGAGCGAGCGAATGCCAGCAGGAATTTGGAACGCCCATTCTGAATTGTATAGAATAGGTTTCGTTAACTACCATGGTATCGGGAACGGGACCTGCTTCCATCTGAATAACATCAGTATATCGGACTGTGTTTTCGTTATCCAAGCATGATTCTATGGTAAAAAGCAGTAAAAATGTGATTAGTATGGAAATAGCTCTTGACATGGCATTTATTTTTTGATTATGCCGCTAATTTATGGAAAATAGTTGTCATACCCATACAACTTAGGGAATTTTTGATGATAACGGATGCCTTAATCCCTCGTATGTGTTAAGCCTGGCCTTTATGCTTCCCACCTGGATTGGAGTTTCCACCGCAACAGGCAGCTTGTTTGCATCATCGGTAACCCACAGGTAGAGCTTTTGGTCGCCCGAAAAGATGTCGCCGGCTACCACGTCAATTTGAAATTTAAGGCACCTGAAACGTCCAAGCCCTGAAACCCGTTTTTCTTCGCGTCCAAGAAACCTGTACCCGATATGGTAAACCTCCTCATCCATCAAAACTTCAACAGGAAATGTTTTACCCGGCTTAATACCTGAGAAGTCCAAATTTCTAGCTGCATAAACAGCCGAAATCACATCGTAAGTGCACCTGCTAACACTCAAGGTATCGTATCGGTTAGGCCCTTTTTTACGACGTACCCTTATGGCTACCTGGTTTTTATTCCAATCATAGAAGTACTCGTTCTCCTTGGTGAATCCGCCCTCATATATGTCGCGGTTAAAGTAAACCGGCTCAACAGTAACCGGATCGACCCATGTTTCGTAAAGGTCGTGGACCTCGAAAAACCAGTTGTAGAATGTATGCGTTTTCCCCGAAGCCTTAATGTGCAGTAAATCTCTGCCAAAACGTTTCTCGGCGCTGACTGTAAGCTCGGCCATTCCTACATCTGTCCATACAAAAAGCCATGTATAGCTTATCTCAAAAACCAACTTCTCACCCGATGCAAAAGACCTGTTGACAATTCCACAGGGATTGACCGATTGCGATAGGGTAGCCTCGCTGACAACCAAAAGCAAAAGAGTAAAAACAACATGTATGATGGGTTTGTGTTTCATTACGATTCTTATTATCAGCAATCAACTATTTTATTGTAAGTTAGATTATGAACATCTAGTTACTTCAACACTAAAAAGTATATTGGAAATGAAGGTTCATTACACCCCAAAAATAATACGATAAAAATTACTACTAAGCTAAAATTTTCCCGCGTAACGATTAGCTGCTAGCTAATTCTTCCGAAGTTACTCCGTGAGTTGGCAAGTTCATCAAGCCGTTGTGAAAGAAGTGCATTCCGGGGATGCTCTAATAGCGGGTCATCATTAAGTACATCCCTGGCAACAGCCCTTGCATGCTGAAGTAGATTTCCATCGGTGCTAAGATTGGCTATTTTCAGGTCAAAGGGAATTCCGCTTTGAAGAGTCCCTTCAATGTCGCCGGGCCCGCGAAGTTTGAGGTCCATTTCGGCAATTTCAAAACCATTGCTGGTATTAACCATAATCTGTAGCCTCTTACGCGATTCAGAAGAAATTTTTAGGGATGAGACAAGTATGCAGTAGCTTTCGTCGGCTCCCCGCCCTACCCTACCGCGCAGCTGGTGCAGCTGCGACAGGCCAAACCTCTCGGCACTCTCAATTACCATAACGGTTGCATTGGGAACATTAACCCCTACCTCGATAACAGTTGTTGCCACCATGATGTTGGCCTTGCCTTTAACAAAAATGTCCATGGAGGATTCCTTTTCCTCGGGTTTCATCTGGCCATGAACCACAACTGTAACATATTCGGGGGGCGGAAATGCCCGTACGATGCTTTCATAGCCATCCTGAAGGTCTTTCAGGTTTTCCATTTTTTCCGATTCCTTTATCAGCGGGTAAACCACGTAAACCTGCCGGCCTTCCTTCAGCTGCTGGCGCATCAGGCCAAAAACCACATTTCGCTTCAAATCGGTGTAGTACAGCGTTTTAACAGGCTTTCGGCCAGGTGGCAGCTCATCAATCACGCTAACATCCAAATCACCGTAAACTGTCATGGCCAAGGTTCTCGGAATTGGGGTGGCAGTCATAACCAGCACATGGGGTGGATTATTGTTTTTCTCCCATAGCTTTGCCCTTTGGGCAACACCAAACCGTTGCTGCTCATCAATCACCACAAAACCAAGGTTTTTGAACTTTACAACGTCCTCAATAAGCGCATGAGTGCCAATAATTATCTGCAGTTCACCTGCCTCAAGGGATTTATGAAGCGTGTTGCGTTCCGACTGTCGGGTGCTGCCCGTAAGAAGCCCAACAGTAACGGGTAAGTCTCCTAAAAGAGAGGTAATGGAGTCAAAGTGCTGGTTGGCTAAAATCTCAGTAGGTGCCATGAGGCATGCCTGAAAACCATTATCGACAGCAATAAGCATGGACATCAATGCAACTATGGTTTTGCCGCTACCAACATCTCCTTGTAAAAGCCTATTCATTTGCTTTCCACTGCCCATATCGCGACGAATTTCACGAATAACGCGTTTCTGAGCATTGGTTAAAGGGAATGGCAGCCTTTCGCTGTAAAAACGGTTGAACATTTCACCAACTCGCGAAAACAAATGCCCGTTGATCTTGCTTTGCCGTATGGTTTGTTTTCTAAGGATATCGAGCTGTATGAAGAAAAGCTCCTCAAACTTAAGCCGATGTTCGGCTTTCCTCAAAAGTAAGACGCTTTGGGGAAAATGAATGTTCCTGAGAGCCTCGGGAAGTGTCATGAGCTTTTGCTGCTCAATCAGGTAGGGAGGTAGGGTTTCCTCAATTTTTCCATTGACAGCTTGAATAAGGGTTTGCTGAAGTCCCAGTATGGTTTTGGAGGTAATCCTGTTGCTTTTTAGCTTTTCGGTGGTGGAGTAAACGGGTTGCAGGGTCCCCATAATTTTCTCCTGACCGGTTTTGTACTCCTCCATTTCGGGGTGGGCAATGCTGAAATGACCTCCAAATACATTAGCCTTGCCAAATACCAGGTACTCGATGTTGGGTTTTAACCACTTTGCCATCCATGAAACACCCCGAAACCATACCAGCTCTACACTTCCACTTCCATCGCTCAGATAGGCTGTCAGCCGCCTGTTGCGCCCCACACCAACCTCCTCAATCCGAAGTATTCGACCAACTATTTGGATGTAGGGTAAATCCTCATTTATCTCCGAGATCTTATAAATCTTAGACCGGTCAATATGCCTGAAGGGAAAGAAATAGAGCAAATCGCCAAATGTGCTGATATTCAACTCCTTTTGGAGTAGTTCGGCGCGCTTAGGCCCCACACCCGGTAGAAATTTTATATCATTTAAAATCAAATCAGCCATATACGTTAAATTCCAGAGCTTGTCCGACTAC
>DCDD01000112.1 GCA_002316235.1 Bacteroidales bacterium UBA1064 | reverse complement strand
AACGGTTTTCAAGACCGCCGCATTCGACCGCTCTGCCATTTCTCCGGCGGCAAAAGTACCGCCTTTTTTTATTCCTGCAAAGCAAAAAAGGGAAAAAGTATATAATTCCAGGCATATTTAGGGTAAAACTTTGAGGCAATAGTGGTAAAAACAGCCTACAACATAGCAACTGTTGATAACTTGGTGATAATTTTTTTAAAATCAAGTAGATACCTGAAAATAATTGTATGTTATTGATATATAAGACTTTATAACGCTTAATGTCGTTTTTCACTTAGAAATTTTGCGGAGAAAATCAAAAAAAAACGAATTTTCTTATAAAAATAGTTGCATGATTGTTTAAAAATTCAATAATTTAGCGTTGGTAAAAATTTTGGTTTCTTAAAAACCAACAAAAAAGGCTGAAATGACAAATTTTTTTTTGAAAAAACTTGCTTTTACTGATTTATGTAATAATTTTGTCATGGAAAGCCAACTAACAACTATTTTTTAACCCTAAAATTTATCTATTATGAACAAAGCTCAATTAATTGATGCAATTGCAGCTGAAGCTAAGGTTACCAAGGCTGATGCAAAGAAAGCACTTGATGCTTTCATCAAAACTACTGGCACCGCCCTTAAGAAAGGTGATAGAGTTGCCCTGGTAGGTTTTGGCTCATTCTCCGTTGCCAAGAGGAGCGCCCGCACAGGACGTAACCCTCAAACCGGAAAGCCCATCAACATCAAGGCTAAGAAGGTTGTTAAGTTTAAAGCTGGTAGCGAACTGAATGGAAAAGTTCAATAGCTAATACAGAAAATCCCAAGGGAGAACCTTAGTGTTCTCCTTTTTTTTTACTTGAAGGTAAAGCCGTGCAAGCTAGCCTTTTGTTACATGTTATGCTTCCAGCCAGGCAAATTAATCATGGTAGCCATTCGGCTTAAGGGGTAAATTTTACCCATCAGCTAACCTGGTTGAAGGGCGTTAACCCTATTCAGTCGGATGATGCTAGCTGTTACAAGACCTAATCACCCCAGGAGCTGAACTGCATAACCCACTTAGTAAGAATGATAATAGTATGGAATGAGCGGCATTGACCATTTAATACAGAGTGATCGGCAGTTTCGTCTCCAGCTAACCAGCTACCTGTCTGACCTGGTGCTTGAACGCAGGCTAAACTTGCTCAGGGAGGTTTTGAGCAGACGAACACGCTACATTACTGTGGTTCTAGAGGATTTGTACCAACCTCAAAACGCCAGCGCAGCTCTAAGAAGTTGTGAATGCCTTGGCATTCAGGATGTTCATATCATCGAAAACAGGAATTCTTTTAACGTTAACCCCGAGGTTGACATGGGCGCATCAAAATGGCTGACCATTAAAAAGTATTCCGGCAATAAGAGCATAACCCAAGAGGCGTTACAAACATTGAGGAGTAGCGGTTACCGGATAGTTGCCACCTCACCCCATTCACTGGGGTGCAGCATTCGCGATTTCGATACCGAAAAAGGAAAATTTGCCATTCTTTTTGGCACAGAACTCTCGGGATTGTCCGAAGAGGCCATGAGCCTTTCGGAAGAATTTATCACCATTCCGATGTACGGCTTCACCGAAAGCTACAACATATCGGTTTCTGTTGCCATAACCCTCTACGAATTGGTTCACCGGGCAAAAGCAAACCCCGCATACCCCCTGTCGGAATATGAGAAAGAGGTTGTGCTACTCGACTGGTTAAGAAAATCCGTGAAAAACTGCCACATTGTCGAAAAAAGATTTGTTGCAGAGTATAATAAATTGCATTAAGTTTGTGTAGGTTCTTTAGAAAGAATTTTTCAGGTTAACTTAACTAGAACAAGATGAACTGCATACAGGTAGATGATGATGAGCTATCGCGCAGAGTTATTGAAGATTATGCTTCAAAAATTGACTTCATACGGCTAACGGGCTCTTTTCCCAACGCAGTTGATGCCCTTAATTTTCTTAAAAATTCACTTGAACCAGTCAATTTAATTTTTCTGGACATAGAGATGCCCGAAATGAGCGGCATAGACTTTTTAGAGGCTACCTCCCAAGAACCACAGGTTATTATAATCTCCTCGAAGGAAAAGTACGCCCTTAAGGCATTTGACTACAGCGTTACCGACTACCTCCTGAAACCCATTACATTTCCCCGCTTTACAAAAGCTGTTAGCAAGGCTTACGACAAGTTTAACCAGCAACGCTCTCCCTACGACGATGACAAGGAGATCTTCATCAAGAAAAACAACATGTTGATTCGGGTAAAGTATAGCGACATACTATGGATAGAGGCACTTGAAAACTACATTGTTATTAATACCGTTAACGAGCGGTTTACCATTCATCTAACCATGAAATCCATTGAAAATCAACTTTCTTCGGTTCGATTCAAAAGGATTCATCGCTCATTTATAGTGAATGTTGGCAAAATTGAAAGCATTGAGGATAACGCTACAGTGATCCGAACTCCTGAGGGACGTAAAATAATCCCTATCGGAAAGTCATACCGCGATAAACTGTTAAGCGAAATTAATCTGATCAACAAGTAATAGCAGGTAACCTTTTATATGCAGAACATCAGGCAACTTTTTCTTAGCCATGTTGCCCAAACATCCGATGCACCCCTGATGCTTGAGGTAAGCAGAGCCGAGGGGGTTTTTCTTTTTGGGCCAAGTGGCGAAAAATACTACGATTTGATTTCGGGAATCTCGGTGAGCAATGTTGGACACGCTAACCCCAGAGTAGTCAAAGCTGTTCAGGATCAGGCCTCGGCATACATGCACCTGATGGTTTACGGCGAGTTCATCCAGAGCCCTCAGGTACTACTGGCCGCTAAACTTTCATCCATGCTACCCCAGACGCTTAGCTCGGTTTACTTTGTTAACTCTGGAAGCGAAGCTGTTGAGGGGGCAATGAAGCTATCCAAAAGGTTTACTGGTAGGACAGAAATAATCTCGTTCCGAAATGCCTACCATGGCGGCACACAGGGTGCGCTTAGCGTGATGGGGGTTGAAAGCCAGAAAAGATCCTTTCGGCCATTACTCCCGGATATTTCGATACTTGAATTCAACAGTATAGCAGACCTTGCCCGAATAACCAACCGCACTGCCTGTGTGATAATTGAGCCCGTTCAGGGCGAGGCGGGCATAAGGGTTGCCGATGGCAATTTTATTACCGAACTACGTCGTCGTTGCTCCGAGGTGGGCGCTTTACTGATTTTTGACGAGATTCAAACAGGCATGGGCCGAACCGGAAAGATGTTTGCGCTAGAGCGATTTGGGGTTACACCCGACATCCTGCTCCTAGCAAAGGCGCTGGGTGGTGGTATGCCCCTAGGGGCATTCATTTCCTCACAGAAAATAATGAACTGCCTCATGGAAAACCCTTCCCTTGGGCATATTACAACCTTTGGAGGTCATCCGGTTTCCTGTGCCGCATCGCTCGCCGCAATTGACGTTTTAACCGGCGACAGGCTCCCCGAAAGCGTTCCGGAAAAGGAGCAAATATTCAGGGATATCCTATCGAAACACCCGCTGGTTAAAGAGTTTCGGTCATTCGGTCTGCTGATGGCCATAGAGCTAGGTTCGTTTGAGAAGGTCAGCGCCTTAATAAAATATGGAGTGGAACATGGTTTCGTGCTGGACTGGTTTCTATTTTGCAACACGGCCATCAGGCTTGCACCTCCCCTTTGCATAACAAAGGAGCAATGCGAAGAGGTGGCCAACCTAATCTACCAAGGTCTAAACGAAATAAACCGCTAGCTTATGCGCAAAGTAATCCTAATTACCGTTGCGGCTGCCCTGGTTATTCTACCCCTTGTGGGGTTTGGACAAGAAGTTAATGCCAACTTCTTTTCTACCCGCGAGGACTCGCTTTCTAAGCTGCTCTCACTCATCGTAAGCGAAACATCCACCACCCGGCGCGACTCGCTGAATAGAATTTTCCATGAGAACTTTAAAAACACTCTTGAGCATGATGGGGCAATAGATTACCCATTCAGCTCACTAAAACACGTGGGAATGCTCACTTCCAGTGATCAAAAGGTAAGGATAATCACCTGGAATATTCCCCAAACAGGTGGCTACCATCGCTACTTCGGGTTTGTTCTGGTTCGACTGGATGGAGATAAATCCCGACTTTATGCCCTCACGGATAGCCGGGAAATGGTAAAGGACCCGCAACACGAAAGGTTACCGGCCGACAGGTGGCTTGGAGCTCTGTACTACCAGCTGGCAGAACTACCCTACGGCTCAGAAAAGCAGTACGTGTTGCTAGGATTCGACTACAACAACCTCTTCACCTCAAAAAAGGTAATCGAGGTGCTCACCCTCAGCCCCCAGGGAGAACCTGTTTTTGGCCTGCCAGTTTTTAACGTGGATAACAAGCAGCTGCTTTCGAGAATTGTTTTTGAGTTTAGCGCAAGAGCCGGTTTCAACCTCAAGTACTATGATGAGCAAAAAATAATTGCATTCGATCACCTGTCGCCCTCCCAACCCGAATTTACCGGTGATTTTCAGTTCTACGGGCCTGATGCCTCAATAGATGGTTTTGCCTTTGAAAATGGAAAATGGGTTTATGTTAGGGACCTGGACATGCGTAACCCCTCCAGAGAAAAAGTAAATCCTGTTGACGCACCAGAAAAGATAGACGAACCCCCATTTCTATATAAACCCCAGCAAAAGAGAAAATAGCATACACACCTCATACATTTTGCAACTCAACTAAAAATGAACAGAAAAATAATGGCACTATTGTTAATGGCCGCTACCGGATTCTCGACTGGTGGATGTAAATCGGGAAACGAGCAGGCCGAACCTTTTAAGTGGCAAGTTGACCAGTTTGCCGACCTCCGCATCATGCGCTACCAAATTCCGGGCTTCGATTCGCTCACACCTAAACAAAGGGTGCTGGTGTACTACCTTAGTGAAGCAGCTAAATGCGGTAGGGATATCATTTGGGACCAAAACTACAAGTTCAACCTCGATGTGCGCTCAGTTCTGGAGGGAGTTTACCAGGGTTACAAGGGAAACCGCAACGACCCACGATGGGGTAGCTTTATGGTTTACCTGAAGCGGGTTTGGTTCTCCAACGGCATACACCACCACTACTCCACCGATAAAATTATGCCCGATTTCGACCGAAGCTACTTTGCCGAGCTGGTTGGTAACACCCCGTCCGAGATGCTCCCTAAGAAATTTGGGGGCGTCGATAGCATTCTGGCACATTTTACACCCATAATTTTCGATGCGGACGTAGCCCCAAAACGAGTTAACCAGCTTGCCGGATCTGATTTGGTAACCACCTCAGCCTGCAACTACTACGAGGGTGTTACACAGGCCGAAGCAGAAGAATTCTACTCCAGGCTGGCCAACCCCAACGATAGCACTCCCATATCCTACGGTTTAAACTCTAAACTGGTGAAAAAAAACGGAAAAATAGAGGAGCAGGTTTGGTATGCAAACGGCATGTACGGAAAGGCTATCGGTAAAATCGTTTTCTGGCTGGAGAAGGCCGCCACAGTGGCTGAAAATGAATATCAGCAAAAAATAATTGAAACCCTGGTAGATTACTACAAAACAGGCGATTTGAGAAAGTTTGACGAGTACAACATACTCTGGCTAAGCGATACACAGTCTAAAGTTGATTTTGTCAACGGTTTCATCGAGACTTACGGCGATCCGCTGGGCTACAAGGGAAGCTGGGAGTCGGTGGTGAACTTCAGGAACGACGAGGCAACCCATCGTACCGAGGTGATAAGCGCCAACGCACAGTGGTTTGAAGATCACTCGCCCATTGACAGCATATTCAAAAAGAAGGAAGTGAAAGGGGTAAGCGCCAAGGTGATAACCGTGGCCCAGCTCGGGGGCGATTGCTACCCGTCAACCCCCATTGGCATAAACCTGCCAAATGCAGACTGGATAAGAAAGCAGCATGGTTCAAAATCGGTTACCATGGATAATATCACCTACGCCTACAACCAAGCCTCGTTGGGAAATGGATTCATGGAGGAGTTTGCCTGGTCGGACGAGGAGGTAGCACTCAACAAGCAGTATGGTTACCTGGCCGATTGCCTGCACACCGATTTGCACGAATGCCTTGGGCATGGCTCTGGCCAGCTGGCTCCAGGAGTTAAAGGTGATGAACTGAAAAACTACGGCTCCCCATTAGAGGAGGCTCGGGCTGACCTATTTGCCCTTTACTATATCATGGATCCAAAAATGGTTGAGCTGGGCCTCATGCGCAACCTTGATGTAGCCAGGGTTCAGTACAGCAACTACATCCGCAACGGGTTAATGACGCAGCTTACCCGGGTGGAACCTGGGAAAAACATTGAGCAGGCACACATGCGCAACCGCCAGCTGATTGCCCAATGGTGCTACGAACATGGAAAGGATGAAAATGTTGTTGAGAGGAAAAACCGAAATGGGAAAACCTACTTTGTGGTAAACGATTTCCAGAAGTTACGGCAGCTATTTGGCAGCCTACTGCGTGAAATTCAACGGATTAAGTCTTCGGGCGATTACGAGTCGGGCAAAAAACTTGTTGAGAGCTTCGGGGTAAAAGTTGACCCCGCACTGCACCACGAAGTTCTGGAGCGCTATTCCAAGTTGAATTTGGCCCCCTACGGGGGATTTATCAACCCAGACCTTGTGCCTGTAGTTCAAAACGACAGCATTGTGGACGTTAGGGTTGATTATCCAGAGGATTATGCCAGGCAGATGCTGGAGTACTCCGAACGCTACTCGTTCCTAACGAAGTAAACCATCAGGGGTCATCAGCCTACCGGCTGATGACCCCATGCGACTGACCGCAGTAAGTACCAATTTTAGCTAATT
>DCDD01000078.1 GCA_002316235.1 Bacteroidales bacterium UBA1064 | reverse complement strand
GGTGTAAACTGATAGGAAATCGCTTCGTAATCCCGCACGACACCATACCATCAACCGTTGTGCGGTCATTTCAGGACGACCCCGCCGCTAAGGATAATGTGAATAAAAACACGGCACCCTATGGCTTCAAATCCATGGTATAAGTTAGATTTACCCCGCTACCCTGCGAGCCCCCTCATGAGGTAGATAAGAAATAATGGTAAAGTGTGGAAGGAATAGCCTATTGGTGCTTTACCTGCTGTTAAAGTGTATTTGAAAGGTCGCCGAATGGTAGAACCGATTCGCCCGCCGGCGGAGAGCTTGGCAAAGGCAACCATGCGGCAGCAAAGGCGTGTATTTTTTAATTCACACACCGAACCAAACGAAGTGAATTGAGGTGAAAACCTTAATTTTATAGGTCCGTTTACATGTATAAAATTTATGTACATTTGCTTTCAAATTAACCCCTTACCAGATGTTTAGAATTTCATCGTTAACAAGTGCTTTATTTTTTAGCTTGGCTATCCTAGCTGCATGTGTGCCTGCCAAGGAATTTCAAGCGCTACAGGATAAGAATGCCAAGTGTGAGGAGGAGCGCGAAAAGCTGAGTACCGAAAACGAGGATTTAAGCTCCCGATCGGCCGAACTTCAGGCAAAGAATATTTTGCTGGAGGCAAAGGTAAGCACGCTGGCCTCCGATAGCGCAATATGCGCCGTTGAGCTGAGCAAAACAAGGGAGCAGCTGGCAACCCTTAACGAGCGCTACGCCGACCTGCAGAGTATTCAGGATGGGGTAATCTCCGGAAGTAAGGATGAAACAAGAAAGCTGCTGGCTCAAATTCAGAAGAACCAGGAGGAGCTTCAGCAGAAGGAGGATGCCCTGAAGGAGCTCGAGCGAAAGCTTTACCAGCGCAAGCTTGGTCTCGACCAGGTTCAGGCAAATCTCGACAAGATGAGCAAGGACCTTGAGGAAAGAAACGCCCGTCTGGTCGAGCTCGAACGAATGCTTAACAGCAAGGACTCCCTAATGAACGCTCTTAGGAAAAAGGTTGCCGATGCGCTTTTTGGGTTTGAAGGCAAGGGGCTAACTGTTTCCATTCAAAACGGCAAGGTTTACGTTTCGCTGGATGAGAAGCTGATGTTCAAATCGGGGCGTTACGAGATAGATGCCAAGGGGGCTGCTGCCATAAAACAGCTGGTGCCGGTGCTCGAGCAGAACCCGGATATCAACATTATGGTTGAAGGTCATACCGACGATGTTCCCTACCGGGGAACGGGCGACCTGATGGATAACTGGGATTTGAGCGTTAAACGCGCTACAACCATTGTTAGGTTGCTGCTCAATGGAAGCAAAATTGATCCTGTTCGCGTAACCGCTGCCGGACGTAGCCATTTTTTACCTGTTGATAGGGCTAAAACTCCTGAGGCCAGGCAGAAAAACCGCCGAACTGAAATCATCCTTACACCAAAAATGGATGAAATATTAAAGCTACTCGAGGCCAACTAGACAAAAGTTGCCTACACTCCGTTCAACCCTGAGGTTATAGGAGGTTTTTCGGCCTGTTTTTGCATAATCGGGCAATTGCCATAAATTTGTACCCATTAAATCACCGTTTATGGGTTTACAGTGTGGAATTATTGGGATAACCAATGTGGGGAAAACCACCATTTTCAACTGCATGTCGAGCACCAAGGCGGCTGCCAGCAGTTTTGCCTTTAGTGCCAGCAAGTCGAACATAAGCATCATTAATGTTCCCGATAGCCGGCTCTACGAGCTGGAAAAGTTTCAGCCCACCGAGCGCATTGTTCACACTACAGTTGAGATTGTTGATATACCCGGGTTAGCCAAGGGGTCCAACAAGGGCGAAGGAGTTGGCAACAAGTTCCTGGCCGATATTCGCAACTGTGATGCCCTCATACATGTTCTACGTTGCTTCGACGACCCCAACCTGCCCCACGTTGATGGGTCGGTTGACCCAGTTAGGGATATTGAAACGGTGAACTTTGAGCTGCAGGTGCGCGATCTGGAGTCAATTGAGAAGAAGCTTCAGCGCCTCGAAAAGGCTGCCAAGGTTGGCGATAAGGAGGCCAAACAGGCTGCTGCCGTGCTTGGCGTGTACAAGAACCACCTGGAATCATTCCAGAATGCTGCTACGGCGCCTGTTGACGAACAGGACAAAAAGTATGTTGAAGACCTTTTCTTGCTGTCAACTAAACCTGTCATATACGTTTGCAACGTAGATGACCAATCGGCAGTAACAGGTAACCACTATGTTGACAAGGTGAGGGAATTCCTTAAAAACGAGCAAACCGAAATACTGGTTATAGCCGGAAAGCTGGAAGCTGAAATTGCCGAACTCGAGAATGAGGATGATCGGTTGGCCTTCCTTTCCGATGTGGGACTTACCGAACCCGGGGTAAACAAGCTTATCAGGGCCGCGTACTCCCTGCTCAACATGGAGACATTCTTTACCGTTGGACCAAAGGAAATTCGTGCATGGACCATCAAGAAGGGAATGACGGCTCCTCAGGCTGCAGGGGTAATTCATTCCGACCTGGAGCGCGGGTTCATTCGTGCTGAGGTTATGAAGTATAACGATTTCATAACCCTCGGTTCCGAGCAGGCCTGCAAGGAGAAGGGTAAACTTTTTGTTGAGGGCAAGAACTACGTTGTGGAGGATGGCGACATTCTGCATATAAGGTTTAACGTGTAGCAGCCGGCTACATTGCTGAGCAATATTTTTCCTGAATCTTCTTATTAATCTGGTGCTAAACCATCATACTTTCTATGATGTTTTAGATTGTCCCTGTTTACCTCGAAATGTAGTTTATTGTCGCATAAATCTTCCATTCGACAGGTAAATTTTCTGTTTACTTTTCAAAACAATTACCTCCTAAGCTAAAGTAAAGGTTGAATTACAC
>DCDD01000073.1 GCA_002316235.1 Bacteroidales bacterium UBA1064 | reverse complement strand
ATTGGCGCTGCAGGCTTTGTGGCGCCACGCCATTTGAAGGCCATAAAGGAAACTGGAAATACCCTGCTGGCAGCCCTCGACAAGCACGACTGTGTGGGCATAATGGACAGCTACTTTCCTCAAGCCGATTTTTTTGTGGAGTATGAGCGCTTCGATCGCCACATTGATAAGCTTAAACGGCAGGGCATAAAAGTTGACTACGTGAGCATTTGCACCCCTAACTACCTCCACGACTCCCACATAAGGTTTGCCCTGCGACAGGGAGCCGATGCAATATGTGAGAAACCCGTGGTTCTGAACCCATGGAATATTGATGCCCTTAGTGAAATTGAGCATGAAACCGGCAGGCATATCTACACTATTCTTCAGCTTAGGCTTCATCCGGCCATTATTGAGTTTAAAAAGAAAATTGACAATGGCCCCAAGGATAAAATTTACGATGTTGACTTAACCTACATCACCAGCCGTGGGCGTTGGTATTTCATTTCGTGGAAGGGCGACGTTCAAAAATCTGGTGGAGTTGCCACCAACATTGGAGTGCACTTTTTTGATATGCTTACTTGGATTTTTGGGGATGTCAAAAGTGGTGTTGTTCATATGTCTATGCCCGATAAGGCTGCCGGTTACCTTGAGTTACAAAAAGCTCGCGTCCGTTGGTTTCTAAGCATTGATTACAACGATATTCCCGACACAGTGAAGCAGCAGGGGAAACGAACCTACCGGTCCATTACCGTAGGGAATGATGAGCTTGAGTTTAGCGAGGGTTTTACCGATTTGCACACCACCAGCTACCGCGATATTCTTTCTGGAAACGGATTTGGCCTGAATGATGCCCGTAGCTCAATTGAAACGGTTTATGCGATTCGCAACGCTGTTCCGGTCGGGCTCAAGGGCGATTATCATCCTTTTTGCAAGAAGTAATAGAATATAACAACATTCACTATATGTTCAAGGAGTTAGTTTCAAAGAATGAAAAAATGGCGGTTATAGGACTAGGTTATGTCGGCCTTCCGATCGCCCTGGAATTCGCCAAAAAAATTTCGGTAGTTGGATTCGATATTAAACCCGACAGGGTTGAGCTGATGAAGCGTGGAGTTGACCCAAGCCATGAGCTTGAATCTACGTCGTTTCAGAACTGCGACATAACATTTACTTCTGATATTAACGATTTACGAAAGGCGTCATTTTACGTTGTGGCCGTTCCCACACCCATTGATGAGCATAACCTTCCCGATTTGAAACCATTACTTGCCGCTACCCGAACGGTAGGTCAGGTGCTGAAAAAAGGTGACTACGTGGTTTACGAGTCAACAGTTTATCCGGGTTGCACCGAGGAAGATTGTGTTCCCATTCTTGAGGAGCTTTCCGGGTTAAAATTTATTCAGGACTTTAAGGTTGGATTTTCGCCCGAGCGAATAAACCCGGGCGATAAGAATCACACCCTTACAACCATAAAAAAAATTACTTCGGGCTGCGATCCTGAATCAGCCGAGGAAATAGCTAAAACTTATGAGTTGATTATTAAAGCGGGCATTCACCGTGCCAGCTCCATTAAGGTGGCCGAAGCTGCAAAAATTATTGAGAATACCCAACGCGATATTAACATTGCGTTTATGAATGAGCTCTCCATCATATTCAGCCGCATGGGTATAAACACCTACGAGGTGCTCGAAGCGGCAGGAACCAAGTGGAACTTTCTTAACTTCTCACCCGGGCTTGTTGGAGGCCATTGCATTGGAGTTGATCCATACTACCTGGTTTACAAGGCCAAGGAGCTGGGCTATCATCCGCAAATTATCAGCGCTGGTCGTTACATCAACGATACCATGGGGGGATATGTGGCCAAGCAAACCGTTAAGAAAATTATTGCTGCCGGAACAAATCCTATGGATGCAAGGGTGCTGGTTATGGGTGTTACCTTCAAGGAAAATGTAAGCGATATTCGGAACTCCAAGGTAGTCGACATCTACCGTGAATTAAGATCGTTTGGAGTTAACTATATCGATATTATTGATCCCTATGCCGATGCCCATGACGTAAAGCACGAGTATGGTTTTGACATGGCAACTGCTCCATCGGGCAGGTATGACGCAATCATTCTAGCCGTTGGGCATAGCCAGTATGCTGGACTCAAGGAGGAATGGTTTAAGCGCCTTGCTGCCGAAAAGTGCGTTTTTGTAGATGTAAAGGGTATTTTTAGGAGCAAAATTAACAACCTCACCTACTGGAGCCTTTAGGTGGTTTGATGGATAGTTTGGCTGGTATCTCTACTAATCCGTACTAAACATGGCATAATAATCTGGCCATGTTTGCCTTAACGGGCTAATGCCATAAACCAGCCCCATTCGTGAATGCCTTGCAAATTTGGAGTTAATAGTATTACTTTGCAATCTTTAACTTTTATTACAAGTATATCAAGTTTATAATGATGGTAAAGATTACTTTTCCTGATGGTAGCATACGGGAGTATCCCCTTGGGGTAACCGGGATTGAAATTGCCCGAAGCATTTCGGAACGACTGGCTGCCGAGGTTCTATCAATCACTGTTAATGGTGAGGTTTGGGATTTGACTCGTGGAATTACTACCGATGCCACCGTAAAGCTGCACAAGTGGGATGACGAAGAGGGAAAGCATACCTTTTGGCACACATCCGCTCACCTTATGGCGCAGGCACTCGAGGCCCTTTACCCGGGCATTAAGTTGGGAATTGGCCCTAGCATTGACAACGGTTTTTACTACGATATAGATTTTGATAGCTACACTATTTCTGATGACGATTTCCCAAAAATTGAGCAGAAAATGGCCGAGCTGGCCCATCAAAAACTTGATGTTGTTAGGAAGGATGTTTCAAAAGACGAGGCACTAGCCACATACAAGGCTAAAGGCGACCCATACAAAGTTGAGCTTATCAGCGACCTACAGGACGGCACCATTACCTTCTACACCCAGGGCGATTTCACCGACCTTTGCCGTGGGCCACACCTTCCAAACACAGGCTACATTAAGGCTATTAAAATTTTAAGTATTGCAGGAGCATACTGGCGTGGGAACGAGAAAAACAAAATGCTAACCCGTATCTATGGCATAACCTTTCCACAGAAAAAATTGCTCGACGAGTACCTGGTAATGCTGGAAGAGGCCAAAAAGCGCGACCATCGTAAGCTGGGGAAAGAAATGGAGCTATTTACCTTTTCGCAGCATGTTGGTCAGGGGTTACCCCTATGGCTGCCCCGTGGCGCCCAGCTTCGCTTTCAACTCGAGATGTTCCTTCGAAAAGTACAGCAGAAGTACGGCTACGAACAGGTAATAACTCCTCACATAGGGCAAAAGGAACTTTACGAGATTTCTGGGCACTGGGCAAAATACGGCAAGGATAGCTTTAGACCCATTACTACCCCTCAGGAGGGGGAGGAGTTTCTCCTTAAACCCATGAATTGCCCACATCACTGTGAAATTTATAAATCTAAACCCCGTTCCTATAAGGACTTACCGGTTAGGTTAGCCGAATTTGGGACGGTTTACCGCTACGAGCAAAGCGGCGAGCTTCACGGGTTAACACGCGTTAGGGGGTTTACTCAGGACGATGCCCATATCTTCTGTCGCCCCGACCAGCTCAAGCAGGAGTTTGTCAAGGTGATTGATATTGTTTTGTATATTTTTAAAACCCTCAATTTTAAGGAGTACACCGCACAGGTTTCACTCCGTGACCCAAAGGATAGGGAAAAATACATTGGAACGGACGAGAACTGGGAAAAAGCCGAAAGCGCCATTATTGAGGCTGCTGCCGAACGGGGACTTAAAACTACCACCGTTGTTGGCGAGGCGGCATTCTACGGACCTAAGCTTGATTTCATGGTTAACGACGCCATTGGCCGAAAATGGCAGCTGGGGACTATTCAGGTTGACTACAACCTGCCTGAGCGCTTTCAGCTGGAGTACATTGGCTCCGACGACAAGCGCTACCGCCCGGTGATGATACATCGTGCCCCATTTGGCTCAATGGAACGCTTTGTGGCTGTGCTTCTTGAGCATACCGGAGGGAAGCTCCCTATTTGGCTTGCACCCGACCAGGTTGTAGTGCTGCCCATCAGCGAAAAGTACAGCGATTACGCAAAAAAAGTTTTTAATTATCTAAATAATTCCGATATTCGCACCCTGATTGACGACCGTAACGAGAAAATTGGTAAAAAGATAAGGGACAACGAGTTACGCCATATTCCCTACCTGCTTATTGTGGGCGAAAAGGAGGAGGAAAACGGCACGGTTGCCGTTCGGGTTCAAGGTGAAGGCGATAAAGGACAAATGTCCCTCGATGATTTTATTATGCTGGTTAGGAATAATATTGAAAGTCAGCTTACTGAAATATAGTTAACTATAACCAATAGGAGGACAAAGCTATAGCAACACCATTACATTCCCAGGTTAAAAAGGACGTAGATAATAAATTCCTGGTAAACAATGAAATAAGAAACAAGGTAGTGCGGCTTGTCGGGGAAAATATCGAGAACCCGGGTATTTTTTCCATCGAAGAGGCTAGGCGGCTGGCTAACGAGCTGGAGTTAGACCTTGTGATGATTTCTGATAAGGCCGATCCACCGGTGTGCCGCATTATTGATTACCAGAAGTTTCTCTACCAGCAAAAAAAGAAACAGAAGGAAATCAAGGCTAATGCACAGAAAATCGTTGTTAAGGAAATTCGTTTTGGCCCAAATACCGATGAGCATGACTATAACTTTAAGCTGAAACATGCCCAGAATTTCCTTAAAGAAGGGGCAAAAGTGAAAGCCTACGTATTTTTTAAGGGACGTTCAATACTTTTTAAGGAGCAGGGCGAAATATTACTCCTACGATTTGCCCAGGATTTAGAAGACCTTGGAAAGGTTGAGCAGCTACCCAGGTTGGAAGGCAAGCGAATGATCATGTTAATATCTCCAAAAGGAGCAAAGAAGTAAATAAACCTAAATAATTTCAGTTTAGAATGCCGAAAATTAAGACTCATTCCGGTGCCAAGAAAAGGTTTTCTTTGACCGGAACAGGAAAAATTAAAAGGAAACATGCTTACAAGAGCCATATCCTTACCAAGAAGGAAACCAAACAAAAAAGAAACCTTACCCACTTTACCCTTGTTGACAAGGCAGATGAGAAAAGGGTCAAAAAAATGCTTGGGCTCAGGTAGCCATGACTTTAGCCTTTTATTTACAGCTACTTTTAATTACTAACCAGAATGAATTAGCGCCTAAGTGTCCGGGTTGCGGAACGCTAACCATTCAAAAATTTTAAAACTATGCCACGTTCAGTCAATGCTGTTGCATCAAGAAAGAGAAGGAAAAAAATTCTGAAGCAGACCAAGGGTAATTTTCTTGCCCGTCGCAACGTTTACACCGTTGCTAAGAACACCCTTGAGAAAGGTTTAACCTATGCCTATCGGGATCGAAAGAAGAAGAAAATTGAGTTTCGCGCTTTGTGGATTCAGCGTATTAACGCTGCTGTTAGGCCTTATGGGTTAACCTACTCGGAATTTATGGGTAAAATCAACAAGAAGGGTATTGCGATTAACCGTAAGGTTCTGGCCGACCTGGCCATGAACAACCCCGAAGCTTTCAAGTCAATTGTTGATTCTGTTAAGTAGGTTTCGCCAGCATATTCAGCATAACGTTTTGGAGGGGTAAGCACCCCTCCTTTATTTTAACCCATTCCCTCGACGATTGCCTGTAGCAATGATAACAAATATTATAGCTATATTGCAGAAAAATTAGGCTTTATGTTGAGGCTGGCTATAATCGGATACGGGAAGATGGGGCATGAGGTTGAATCCATGGCGATGGAGAGAGGCCATGAGGTTACTTTAAGAATTGATAGGGATAATACTCATGAGCTAACTCCCGAAAACCTGAAATTGGTGGATGTTGCTGTTGAGTTTACCTCGCCCAAGTCGGCAAAAGCAAATGTGGAGGTATGTCTGAATGCCGGAGTTCCTGTGGTTTGTGGAACAACAGGTTGGGGTAATGAGTTGGAGGCGGTTATAGAGCGGGTTAAAGTGGGTGGGGGAACGCTTTTTTACGCCTCAAACTATAGCGTTGGCGTTAATGTTATGTTTAAGATTAGTGCCTTGCTGGCCCGATACCTCGATAAAATTGGCGGTTACTCGGTGGGCATTAAGGAAATACATCACCTCCAAAAACTGGATGCTCCAAGCGGCACAGCTATTACCATTGCCGGTAAAATTACTGAAGAAATCCCCTCAATTACCGGTTGGACGTTACTTCCCAAGCGTGAGGATGGCAAAATACCTATTGAAGCCATAAGGGAAGGGACGGTTCCAGGAACTCACACCATTTCTTTTAGCTCTGATCAGGATAGCATTTTATTAACCCACGAAGCTAAAAGTAGGCGTGGTTTTGCGCTGGGAGCCGTGATGGCTGCAGAATTCCTGCACAGCAAAGTGGGTTTTTTTACCATGGACGATCTGCTTGCCTTTGATTAAGAGGGTAACGGTATGCAATCTTTTTCTTTTATATCAACAAATAGTTATAGCTTAAAGCGGCATGCTTAAAATAACTAATGTTAATATGAGGATATTGTAACCCCTTTAGGCTACAACCAGTTCAATTAAATAATAGTTTTGCAGCGTAAACTTCAGCTTAAGGTAATATGACCACGAAAATTCGAACCTTGTTCAAAAACAGATACTTCAACCTAGGGTTGTCGTCCCTCATCTACATTTTAATGGTTATCTGGATAGGTAACTATTGGCTACTACTAGGATTAGCCGTAATTTTTGATTTTTACATCACCCGTAAGGTTAACTGGACATTTTGGAAAAAACGGGGGCAAAAGAGGACAGTTCTTATTGAATGGGTTGATGCTATTGTTTTTGCGGTTATCGCAGCCCTGCTTATCCGCATGTTCCTGATCGAAGCCTATACTATTCCAACCTCATCAATGGAAAAGACCCTGATGGTTGGCGATTATCTTTTTGTCAGCAAGGTTAGCTACGGTCCTAAAATGCCCAATACTCCAATTTCATTCCCCTTTGTTCACAACACCCTGCCGTTTTCAAAGAAGGCCAAATCGTATGTGGAGTGGCCTCGATGGCCATATAAGCGGCTGGCCGGGCTGGGTAGTATAAAGCGTAACGACGTGGTGGTATTCAACTTTCCAGAGGGGGATACTGTTGTGCTGCAGGATCCCAACTCTAGCTATTACACCCTGGCCAGGTTTTACGGCCGCGATTACCTTTGGCAAAACTTTGATATCGTTTACCGGCCAGTTGACAAACGCGACAACTACATAAAACGGTGCGTTGCCATTCCGGGCGATACCGTTAGGGTTGTCCATGGCCAGCTTTACGTGAATGGAAAAGAGCAGGTAAAAATCGGCGAAAGGCAATACAACTACCGTATTATAACGAATGGGGGAACGATTAATCCTAAACGTTTTGAAGAGTTGGGCATTGCAAAAGCCGATCAAAACTACAACCCTGCTGAATCGGAGTATATAATCCCATTAACTGAAGGTATGCTCGATCGAATTAAGGACTACGGCAATATTGTAAAGATTGAGAGGATGGAGAATACCGATTCAACCAGGATGTGGCAAATGATTTTTCCTCATAACCCAAGCTATCCATGGACAGAGGATAACTTCGGCCCGTTGTGGATACCGTCCAAAGGAGCTACTGTCGGCCTAAACTTGGATAACCTGCCTCTGTATGAGCGGATAATTGATGTGTACGAGAATAACGACCTGGCTGTTCGTAATGGAGCTATCTATATCAACGGAAAGCCTTCCAATTCCTACACTTTTAAAATGGACTACTACTTTATGATGGGCGACAACCGCCACAACTCGGCCGATAGCCGATTCTGGGGTTTTGTTCCCGAAGATCATGTGGTGGGTAAGGGTTCTTTCATCTGGTTATCACTCGATAAGGATAGGCATTTCCCCTTCAACATCCGGTGGAAAAGGATTTTTTCCGGCATTCACTAACCTTCAATCGTTATAATGTGTTTGCCATCAGCATCATTTTACCTCGCTTAATCATCTAATGGTGGGATATTTACTGGTTGATGTAGAGGGCATAATAATAACACAAGGAAATAGTTGGACCGTAAAGTAGTTTTATCAACAGCCTACCTGCCGCCCATTCAGTACTTTGCCAAGCTCCTGGCATATGATGTTGTATATATTGAATCAGCAGAAAATTACGCCAAACAGTCGTACCGTAACCGTTGCACCATTCTGAGCGCTAACGGCCCCTTAAACTTATCGGTGCCTGCCGTTAAGTCGCTGGGAAACCATACACCAATCACTATGGTTGGAATTGACAACTCGTCTGAATGGCAGAAAAATCACTGGCGGGCAGTTGAATCGGCCTACCGCTCTTCACCCTTTTTTGATTTTGGTGCCGATTTACTATTCCCTTTCTACACCCAAAGGTTCGAAAATCTTTTTGAGCTGAACATGGAGCTGCTTAAAGTTCTACTCGGGTTCATAGGTGTGGTTGTTGATGTTCGGTTTACTACAACCTATTTGACATCCTATCCGGAGGAATACCATGATTGCCGGTATTTTATCCACCCAAAGCGTTCATTCAAAGCAGACGACCACATGGTTTGGGTTGAGTACTACCAGGTTTTCTCGGACAGGTTTGGCTTTGTGCCCAATCTTAGCGTTATTGATTTGATTTTTAACGAGGGTTTAGGCGCAACTTCCATTCTGAAGTCCATGAATAAGTAAACCTGCCCGGGTGTTGGGCAGGTTGTACGGGTTAGATGGTGATATTTGTAATCTTAGAATCTGAATCCCAGGGTTATCAGGAATTTTCCATCCCTGGTTTTGGTGGAAACCACATTGAGATCGGTCAAATCGTAAAATTTATACTTAGCATTCTGGAGAGTTTGCAGGTATGCTGCATCAATGGTAAAGTTACCTATCCGGTAACCAAGGCCGAATGAAAGTTGGTTGGTGTTGGAATTATCGTTTAAAAAACCCGACTTGTAGGGCGATGGGTAGTAAGCATAACCGGCCCTTACGGAAAAATCGTTAATTCGTGCCTCGCCGCCTACACGTATGTTGGTAACATTTCTGAAATGACCGTCGATGCTCTGGTTTAAATCAGTAAAGTTATCGCCATTCCCCCCATCCCGAAATCTCATGGCTGAGTAGTCTAAATGTTCCACATCCAGGCTTACAAGCCCGTATTCTTTTATAATATAGGCAAAGCTTCCAACGAGTTTGAATGGGGTTTCAAAGTCGTAGTCATATTTACCCAGAGGCGAATTGCTGGTAAAGTTACTCTCAACTCCGGCAATGTCGAAGTTGGATTTCATGGTATATGAGTAGCTGTCGCTGAACGAGAAGAAAGTGGGAGTGTGGATGGCTGCACCAATTCTTATACTTGGTATAGGGGTGTATATAGCCCCGAGTTTAATATTGTAGCCTGTTCCGCTAGTTTCAAAGTACTGCATGTAGTCGGAGTAGTAGAAGCGATCGCCGTTGGATCGTGCAGGGTTGGATTGAAAGGCATCCTCACTGTAGGTCGCATTGTAGGTGAAGCTGTAATCGGCAATACCTACTGTTAATCCAAGGTAGAGCTTATTTGAAATGTTTGCAGCAAATGAAATGTCGAACTCACCGGAACCGCCCTTAGTGGATACAGCGTTTTTCTGAACTACTCCGTCACCAATAAGTAATGCTGGGTCGTACTCTGTACCATTCGTACCCGCTATCGTGTCGTATAGCAAGTATGTGTTCCATGCCATAATCACATCCCAGGGAGCACTGCTTTCGCTAAATGGATTGTAATTATCATCAACCAGCAAATCGTTATAGTAGTACCCCTTAGCCTTAACAGCAAAGAAGTCCATAATGGAGTTGTTGGGATTATCGCCGGTGGCAATGGAGTTGGAGAAAAAGTCGTTTGTGCGGGTGTACCCAACTCCCATGTTTAGGTTAACCAAGCCCTTATCGTCGCTTCCGTTCGGTTTAAGCGACATTACAACACCCACGTTATCGAAGTACAGGCGATTCCTTGTGTCCGTAGCTTTAATGCCGTTATAGGTTGAAGAAACCTTTTGGTTTTTAAATGAAGGGGTAACGGTTAGCTCTCCTGACTTGTAAACACCCAATCCTGCCGGATTGATGCTTAGGGAGGTGAAATCGCCCCCCAAGGCACCAATGGCTCCTCCCAGCGAAATGCTGCGGGCTGTTCCTCCATTAAGGGTTTGCGAAAATCGAATTCCATCCTCTATGGTTTGTGAAAAAAGTTGAGTGACAGTACCTGAAGCCATTAATACCAGAAAAAATCTCGAAATATGCCTTATCATTGTAATAGGTTTATGTAGATGCTAATGATTGTTTTTTCACCACAGTGTATAAATTGCTGGATAAAGGGAGGAATTTTGTTATTCCTCCCTGCTACAGCTAAGAGATTTTTATCGGCCACGTGTTTTGGCTCCAGAGGATCCTGAGTTGCTATTTCCTCTTGAACCTGATGACGAGCTTTCAGTTCTTGGAGTGTAAGTTCCGCTGGAATTTCCCGAAGACCTGGAACCCTCAGGTTTTGACTGCACCGAATTTCCTGATCGTGTTGCTGAGCCATTTGAAGGTGCTGAAACCCTGCCGGGGCTATTGTAAGTGGGAGAGGAAGACGATCTACCCGATGGTGATGTGGTTGTACCTCTGCCAGTGCTTGGACGCTGGATAGACTGTGTTCCGGATGAGCTGGTTCGGGGTTTATCGTAGCCAGGGTTGTATGCTCTCCCGGTTGGCTCTGATATTCCAATGGAGCGCGTAGGCCTTTCGCTCCGCGTTCCAGAACTTACAGCTGAACCTCTTGTAGATGAAGGGTTTGATAGAGTAGTGCCGGTTTCTCTGCGCGGAGCAGTAATCTGTTCGCCCGAACGTTGAGTACCTTCTACACTTCTTCTGTTGTTTTCATAGGTGGGTGTTACGCGTGTTTGGGTGTTTTTGGTAGATTGAATAGGATTTATGGAGCTGCTTTGCACGTCACCTCTCTGGCGGGTAACAGCCTGGCTGCTAGTTGGCGTAACTCCTGAAGCTGTTCGGCGGGAAGAAGTGTTGAAGGATGATTCACCCGGCCGGCGACCATAGTAGAAGTTTCCGCTGTTAAGGTAGCTGTATTCAATACCGTGGTTTATCCAGTAGTTTCCTGGAAAATTCCATGCTGAGTAGTAGTAAGGGTTGTAGTAGTTGAATGGGCTATAGAAGAAGGGGTCGTAGTACCACGACCATGGATTATAGCCCCATCCATACCCGAAGCCGAAATAGAATGAGGTTCTGGGCCACGAGAAGGAGTTGTAGATGTACCAGGGTTCAACCCAAACCTGACTACCCATTACCACTAACCTGTAGTAGTTGGGGTCATAGGCCTGAGCGTAGCGATAGCTATCCGAGTAGTACACCGACCAGTCGTTCAGCCCGTACATAGGGTCTTCCATTCCCTTTAACCTACGTTCATACGACTCCTGATAGGAATCGGAGAGAATGCTTTCGTATGGGTTGACGTTTTCCTTGTCGGATGAAATGGTGTCGTTTTGGGTGGTTTCCTGGTTTACGGCCAGCTCGTCGGCATACTTTTTGTCCAGCTGGGCGTAATCATTTAAATTAGTTTGAACAGGAGTGCTATCCTTACTATCCTGGGCAAGTTCTGTTTTGGAAGTTTTGGTGTTTGCCCTGTAAATCTCATCCTCCCACGATGAGGTATTGCTAACCTGCAGGCTCGACGAGCAGGACAGCGTAGTAAATCCCAGTAGGGCAAGCATTGGAATATAGCTTTTTGTTTTCATGGCGCACCTCCTGTTTGAAAATTATGTTATTATTATGGTTACTTTTGCTAGCTGAAAAATCATCTAAATATCAACAAAAATCATACCAATAGAACGATATGGCAAAGGAAATTACTAGTAGAAACGAGAATTATTCTCAATGGTATAACGATATAGTGATCAAGGCTGGGTTGGCCGACTACTCGGCAGTTAGGGGTTGTATGATTATTAAACCTTACGGCTACGCTGTTTGGGAAAAAATTCAGGCACAACTCGACAGGATGTTTAAGGAAACCGGCCATCAGAATGCCTACTTCCCACTTTTCATCCCCAAGTCGTTTTTTAGCCGTGAGGCATCGCACGTTGAGGGTTTTGCCAAGGAGTGTGCTGTGGTTACACATTACCGCTTAAAAAATGATGCAAGCGGTATGGGCATAGTGGTTGACGAGGATGCCAGGCTGGAGGAGGAGCTGATAGTTAGGCCAACATCCGAAACCATTATTTGGAACACCTACAAGTCGTGGATTCAATCGTACAGAGATCTGCCAATCTTGATAAACCAGTGGGCTAACGTGGTGCGGTGGGAGATGCGTACAAGGCTATTCCTTCGTACCACCGAATTTCTTTGGCAGGAGGGGCATACAGCTCATGCCACCCGACAGGAGGCAGTAGAAGAAGCGGAAAGGATGATTAACGTGTATGCCCAATTTGCACGTGAGTGGATGGCCATGCCGGTTATCATGGGTCGGAAATCGGAAGCCGAGCGGTTTGCCGGAGCCGTTGACACCTACTCAATAGAGGCTTTAATGCAGGATGGAAAAGCCTTACAAGCCGGTACATCTCACTTCCTGGGGCAGAATTTTGCCAAAGCTTTCGATGTTAAGTTCCTTAACAGCGAGGGAGCGCTTGATTACGTTTGGGCTACCTCGTGGGGAGTTTCCACCCGGCTTATTGGTGCGCTAATCATGGCCCACTCCGACGATAACGGGCTTGTACTTCCTCCAAAACTGGCTCCTACTCAGGTTGTCTTTGTCCCAATCTATAAAAGCAGGGAGGAACTTGATAGAATTAGCAGTGTTGTGTCGCAGCTTAGAAATGAACTTCATGCAGTGGGGGTTACTACCCACTACGATGATAGGGATAACTATAAGCCTGGATTCAAGTTTGCCGAATATGAAATGAAGGGTTTCCCCATTAGAATTGCCATTGGCCCAAAGGATTTGGAAAATGGAACTGTAGAGGTTGCCCGCAGGGATACACTTCAAAAACAAATCGTTAGCAGCAATTCATTAGGAAAGTTTATTATAGGGTTGCTTGATGATATCCAGAATAACCTGTTTAGTAAAGCGCTTGAATTTCAAAGGCAAAACACTACCGTTGTCAACAGCTATGATGAGTTTAAGAGTGTAATTGCAGGTAAGGGGGGATTTGTTCTGGCTCACTGGGATGGAACTCCCGAAACAGAAGCCATTATTAAGGACGAAACGAAGGCAACCATACGCTGCATCCCCTTCGACAGCAAGCCCGAGGAGGGAAAGTGTATTGTAACCGGTAAACCCTCCATGCAAAGGGCTCTTTTTGCCCAGGCATACTAGGGTTGAATTATTTAAAATGCTTTTGTATATTTGATTGTTTTTTTAATACATGGGGTATGGCCGAAGAACAGCAACCAACCAAGGAGCAAATATTCGATTTACTAAACGGTAAGTCGGTTTTAAAGCAAAAAATCTATGACAACACCTTTGAGGTGTTGGGTAAAATTAAGCTTGTGCTTCGCGATTTGGCCAATGAGTACAACGCCAACCTTAAAAATACGGACAGGCGGGTTAGGCTCGAGTACCGCGATAGAGGTAAGTTTGAGGCAGAAATCCGGGTGGCAGGCGATCTTCTCATTTTCAGCATGCACACCAACGTCTTTGAGTTCGATAGAGACCACGCCATCTGGAAGCTTTCCTACGTGAAGGATGACAAGTTTGCCTCCTACTGTGGCGTTATCAATATCTACAACTTTTTAGTTGACTCTTTTAGATACAACAGAATTGACGATTTGGGCTACCTTGTTGGCCGAATTTTTATCAACAGGGATTTTCACTACTTTGTAGAGGGGAAACGGCAAATGGGTTTCCTTTACAATAACTTTGGAACTGCCGTAGTTGACATGAAATCGCTTCGACAAATCGTTGAAACCGCCATTATGTACTCGCTGGAATTCGATTTGTTGGTACCACCCTACGACCTGGTTAAAATTGCATCGGTTCAGCAGATGAACAGCAAGATTGAAAGTTCGAACATGCAAACCGGCAAACGTTTGGGATTCAAGTTTAACTCCGACGATGTGTTGGAGGAAGAAAACAAGTAGGCTATAAACCAGCTAATTTACAACCACCATGAACAGATTGTGTATTACGTTTTTTGCCGCACTGATGGCTCTCTCATCCTGTGGTACAAAACACAACAAGGAGGTTAAATCCGAGATGCAGAAAAAATTGGACGAATTTGCGCCTGTTGAGCTGAGGTCGGACATCACTCATTTGTCAACTCGCGAAATTCAAATGCTGCCCTACCTATTTGATGCCGCTCAGATAATGGACGATTTATTCTGGTTGCAGGCATTTGGAAGTAAGGAAGAGTTTCTCGACACAATTTCCGATAAGGCCACCTTTGAATTTGCCCTGGTTAACTATGGGCCGTGGGAGCGGTTGAACGACAATAAGCCCTTTATTCAAGGTTTTGGCGAAAAACCCCTAGGTGTCCAATTTTATCCTCCCGACATGACCATTGAGGAGTTCGAAGCCTTTAGCTCTCCCGACAAAACCAGCCAGTACACCCTCATCAGGCGCAACTCTGATGGGAAGCTTGAATCGGTTCCCTACCATATTACTTATAAGGATAGGATAGACAAGGCGGCTGAGCTAATGGTGCAGGCAGCCAACTTAGCCGAGGATGCAGGCTTGAAACGATATTTAAATCTTAGAGCTAAAGCGCTGCAAACCGACGAGTACTTTGAAAGCGATATGGCCTGGATGAACATGAAAAATAACAACATAGATTTTGTTGTTGGGCCAATTGAAAACTACGAGGACGCACTGTTCAACTACAAGGCCGCCTACGAAGCCTACATCCTGATTAAGGATCTTGAATGGACGCAAAAAATTAGCCATTACGCCGCTCTGCTTCCCAAGCTGCAGGAGAGCCTGCCGGTTGATCCTGCATATAAGAAGGAAGTTCCTGGGCTTGATTCCGATTTGGGCGTGTACGATGTTGTGTTCTATGCAGGCGACTGCAATGCAGGAAGCAAAACAATTGCCATTAACCTACCAAACGATCCAAAAGTTCAGCTCAAGAAGGGTAGCCGAAAGCTGCAGCTGAAAAATGCCATGAGGTACAAGTTCGATAAGATTCTCCTGCCCATTGGCAACTTGCTGATAGACGAGGAGCAACGCGAGCATATCAAATTTGATGCTTTTTTTGAGAACGTAATGTTTCATGAGGTTGCCCACGGCTTGGGAATCAAAAACCGGGTTGATGGGAAAGGTGGTGTGCAGGAATCGCTTAAGGAGATGCACAGCGCACTGGAAGAGGGGAAGGCCGATATACTTGGTCTTTACATGGTGTCGCAGCTGGCTGCCATGGGAGAACTCCCGGATAAGGACATGATGGACAACTATGTAACCTTTGTTGCCGGTATTTTCCGATCTGTACGTTTTGGAGCTGCCTCTTCGCATGGAAAAGCGAACATGGTTTGCTTTTACTACCTCAAGGAGCGTGGTGCCTTTGAGCGAAATCCCGAAACCGGAACCTACCGGGTTAACTTCGATAAAATGACCGAAGCAATGAACTCCCTTGCCCACGATATCCTAATACTTCAGGGGAACGGGGATTATGAGGGTGTTAAAAAACTTTTTGCCGATAAGGGATTTATAGCCGAGGAGCTACAGCATGACCTGGATCGGGTTTCGGAGGCTAGCATTCCACGAGACATTAGATGTATTCAAGGCAAAGAAATATTTGGCTTATAGCTTGTAAAGGTCGGGTTCTCCGACCTTTTTTTTGAGTTCATATTGAAATATTTTAATTTTAACGGCTACATTTATCCAAATTTTGGAGACCTAAAGCTATGAACCTAACCTTCAACTTTATCAAGTCGGTGTCGAACATCTACGATGAGATGATTGATAACGGGTTTTCACTGGTGTATCTGGGGGAATTTAGCCATGAAATAACCAAGATGTTTACCTCCATGGCCGAATCGGATATGGAGAAGAACAGCGAGGAAAGATCGGTTCAGCGTAAGGTGTACCATGTTATGGTTGAAACCCTTCAGAATATGAACAAGCATTCCGATGAAATCAAAGAGCGAAACATTGGCAACGGGCTCTTCATCATCGGGAAAAAACATGACACCTACTACGTGATTACCTCCAATAAGGTAGCTCGCAAGCATAAAGACCATCTTGAGCAATCGCTGATCACTGTTAATAACGCTTCGCCCGAAGAGTTAAAAGAAATGTATAAACGGCAAATTCGCGAAGGAACG